>JACCYP010000056.1 GCA_013696425.1 Thermoleophilaceae bacterium | reverse complement strand
CGCTCGACCAGCCGGAATCGGTGAACGACCACACGGCGCGGGAGCGGATCGCTGCGGAGCGCCCCGACGCGGTACTCATCTGCGCGTTCGGCGCGCTGATCGAGGAGCCGCTGCTCTCCGCCCACCCGATGCTGAATGTGCACCCCTCGCTGCTGCCGCGCTGGCGCGGCGCGGCCCCGGTCGAGCGGGCGATCGAGGCCGGCGACGCCGAGACCGGGGTATCGATCATGAAGCCGATCGCGGAGATGGACGCGGGGCCGGTTTTCCTCCAGGAGCGCGAGCGGATCCGGCCCGACGACGACTACGGCAGCCTCGCCCCGCGGCTGGCCGCGGTGGGGGGCGAGCTGCTGGTGCGGGCACTCGACGAGTCGCCGCCGCCGCACGACCAGCCTGGTGACGGGGTCACCGAGGCCCCGAAGATCGGGGCTGAGGACCGCCGCCTCGACCCCGCGATGGACGCGGAGGCGCTCGCCCGCCGCGTGGGCGCCCTGAACCCCCATATCGGCACCTGGATCCCGCTCGAGGGCGAGGAGCGCCTCGGAGTTGCCGCGGCCACTCCCGCGCCCCGCGGGCCCGCGCCCGGCGCGCTCGCAAGCGAGGATGGGCGGCTGCTCTTCGGCTGCGCCGGCGGCGCCCTCGAGCTGCTGCGCGTGAAGCCACCCGGAGGGCGCGAGATGGAAGCGGCCGACTGGGCCCGCGGGCACAAGGAGTCGCTCCAGCCGTGACGAGCAGGCTCACGCCCGCGCGGCGCGTGGCGCTCGCAACGGTGCGCCGCGTGACCGAGGACGACGCCTACGCCGACCGCGCCTTCCGCGCCGAGGCAGACCGCGACGCGCTCGATCCGCGCGAGCGCTCCTTCGCGCAGGCGCTCGCCTACGGAGCGATCCAGCGCCGACGCACGCTCGATGCCGTGCTCGAGCGCGTGTCCTCTCGCCCGCTCGGCGAGGTCGACTCCGAGGTGCTCGACGCGCTGCGCGTCGGCGCCGTGCAGCTGATCCACATGGACGGCGTGCCGGTGCGCGCGGCCGTGGATCAGACCGTGGAGTCCGTGCCACGCAAGGCCTCCGGGTTCGTGAACGCCGTCATGCGCCGGGCCGCCCGGGAGGGTCCGGGGATCGCGGCCGCGCTGCCGCAGGACACGCCCGAAGCCGCGGCGGTGGCCCACTCCCACCCCGACTGGATCGCGCGGATGTGGTGGGACCAGTTCGGCCGCGAGGAGGCGCTCGCGCTCATGCGTGCCGACAACGAGCCGGCCGAGAGCGCGCTGCGGGTGAACACGCTGAAGGCGGATCCGGCCGCGGTGGCGGCGCAGCTGGCCGAGGAGGGCGTCGACCCTAAGCCGGTCCCCGGCCTGGCGGAGGCGCTCGTGCTCGGCATGCCCTGGGATGCCCACGGCTCGCAGCTGTTCGCCGGCGGCGCGCTCACGCCTCAGTCGCGCGGCTCGATGGGAGTGGCCCGCGCGGTGGACCCGCAGCCCGGCGAGCGCGTACTCGACCTCTGCGCCGCCCCCGGCGGCAAGGCGACCCACCTGGCCGCGCTGATGGAGGGGGAGGGGAGCGTGACCGCGGTCGAGCGCAGTCCCGCCCGTGCGCGCGAGCTCGACCAGAACCGTAGGCGCCTCGGCGCGGGCGCCGTGCACGTGATCGAGGCCGACGCCAGAACCTTCGAGGACCCCGAGCCCTTCGACCGCGTGCTGCTCGACCCGCCCTGCTCGGCGCTGGGCACCCTGCAGGCACGCCCCGATGCCCGCTGGCGCCGCGATCCTGCGGCGGTGGGGGAGCTCGCCGGGATCCAGGCGGCGATGCTGGCGCGCGCGGCCGCGCTGACGAGGGTCGGAGGGCTGCTCGTGTACTCGACCTGCACGATCTCCCCGCGCGAGAACGAGGAGGTGATCCAGGGCCTGCTCGGGCGCGATCTGGCGTGGGCGCTCGAGGCGGAGAGGGCCACATTCCCGTCACGCGACGGCACCGATGGCTTCTACGTCGCCTGCCTGCGTAACAATTGACGCTTCCGATGGAGATCCAGGAAAAAGTCGACCCAGGCCCGCAGTGTCCCTCGTGTGGGGAACCGTGGCTGCGGACGACCAATCTCCCCGGCCGGTACCGCTGCGTTTATTGCCTGCGTCGATGGGAATTGCGGTCCGAGTGCCCCGACTGCGGCCAGCATTCGACGATCGCCCGGATGTCGGATACCTCCAACCTCATCTGCAACAACTGCAACGCATCCATGCTGCGCGCGATCTAGCCGCGATTAAAGCGCAACTACTCCGTGCCGAATTGTTAGTGCGAAAGACATGCGTCGAACCCTTCTCGCTGCTCTCGTAGTCGCCTGCCTCACGGGGGTGTCGCTGCCTGCCTCCAGCGGCGCGATCCTCGTGGGCGTCGGCGACCAGAATCCGGACAGCTTCTCGAACCCGTTCTTCGGGGCGCTGGGCGTGAAGCAGACCCGCCTGATCACGCCCTGGAACTCGATCACGACCGAGCCCGCGCGCCTCGACGCCTGGATGCAGGCGGCTCGGGCCAAGGGCCTTGTGCCGCTGGTCGCCTTCGAGCGCGCCCGCGACCAGTCGGCCTGCCCGATGAAGCCGTGCAAGGCGCCGAGCGTCGGCACCTTCATCCGCTCCTTCAAGAAATTCAAGAGGAAGTACCCGTGGGTGAGGAACTACCAGCCGTGGAACGAGGTCAACTCGAACACCCAGCCCACCGGCCGCCGGCCCAAGCTCGCCGCGCAGTACTACAGCGCGATGCGCCGCAACTGCAAGAACTGCCGCGTGGTGGCTGCGGACATCCTCGACATCTCGAACATGGTCAAGTACATCCGCGCCTTCAAGCGCAACGTGAAGGGCCCCGAGCCGCTGCTCTGGGGCCTTCACAACTACGGCGACACGAACCGCTCGCGCACGAGCGGGACCGAGAACATGATCGACGTGACCAATGGCGAGATCTGGCTGACCGAGACCGGCGGCTTGGTCCGCTTTGAATCCCAGGCCGGCCGCGAAGTCTTCAAGTACGACGAGCAGCGCGCGGCCAAGTCGATGAAGCAGATGTACACAATCGCCGAGCGGTTCCGCGACCGCATCACGCGGATCTACGTCTACCAGTTTCAGATCAACTTCGCAGGTGACCGCTTCGATGCCGGGATCGTGGGCCTCGACGGCCTTCCGCGGCCGTCGTTCACGGCGTTCAAGAACGGCAAGCCCGGCGTCGAGCGCATCAAGGCTCCGCGCGGGTTGAGCAAGCCCAAGTCGAAGACCAAGAAGAAGGGCGGCAGCACCGGAGATGGCCGCCAGAAGTGCATCCCCTCACCACTCGGCGGATGCCAGGGCTGAAGTCTCTAGCCTGACCAACCGAACCAGACCAAGGAGAACAATGTCCTTCCGCCGCATGACCTTGCTGACACTCGCGCTCGCGAGCGCCCTCATGGTGCTCCCCGCCACGAGCAGCGCCGCGATCGTCGGCCTGGGCGATCAGAACGCCTCGACGTTCAGCGATCCCCTCTTCAAGAACCTTGGGGTCAACAAGACCCGCCTGATCACGCCCTACAACGCGGCGCAGGACAAGGACCAGAAGGCTGCTGTGGACCAGTGGATGGCCGCCGCCAGGGGCAAGCAGGTGATGGTCGCATTCAACCCGAAGCGCACCATGCGATGCCCGGCCCGGCCGTGCTCGGCGCCCAGCGCGAAGCAGTATGCGAAGGCGTTCAAGGCGTTCCGCAAGGCCTACCCGAAGGTCAAGATCTACCAGCCGTGGAACGAGTCGAATTCGAAGACCCAGCCGACGTCCGGCAAGCGCGGCGCGAAGAAGGTCGCCGGCTACTACGACGTGATCAAGAAGGCCTGCAAGCGCTGCACCGTCGTCGGAGCCGACATCCAGGACATCGGCAACTTCACCGGCTACGTCAAGGACGTGAACCGCTTCATCAAGACGAAGAAGAAGCCGAAGCTCTGGGGCTTCCACAACTACACCGACACCAACCGCTTCTCGACGAAGAACACGAAGAAGTTCGTGCGCGCGGTCAAGGGCAAGGTGTGGCTCACCGAGACGGGCGGGATCTTCTCGTTCACCACAGGCAGCGGCCAGGTGTCGCTCCCGCCGGACGAGGACCGTGCTGCGCGCTCGATGGAGCACATGTTCAAGATCGCCAAGAAGTTCCGCAGCCGGATCCAGCGGATCTATGTCTACCAGTGGCGCATCACGCGTCCGGACGACCGCTTCGATGCGGGCGTGGTGAACCTGGACGGCTCGCCGCGCAAGAGCTACGACGTGCTGCTGAAGAACAAGCGGCAGTTCAAGTAGGCCGCGTAAGTAATTCCTGAATCGGGTCTTCCCCCTGTACTGTCGGCGACAGCAGGGGGAAGACTTATGACTCGCTTTTTCGTTCCTTTTCTCGCGGTCCTCGTGACCGCCCTGGCGGTGTCCGCGGCCAAGCCCGCGAGCTCCGAAGCGGTGATCGTCGGCATCGGCGACCAGAACCCGCAGACCTTCCAGGACCAGAACTTCCGCAGCCTGGGCGTGAAGCGCACGCGCGTCTTCACCCCGTGGAACTCGATCTTCACCGAGCCCGAGCGGCTCGACACCTGGATCCAGGCGGCCCGCCGGGCCGGCGCCGAGCCGCTGATCGCCTTCTGGAAGGCCCGTGGCGACAAGTGCCCCGCGCGGCCGTGCACGCTGCCGAGCGTGAAGGCCTACACCCGGGCGTTCAAGGCGTTCCGCAAGAAGTACCCGGGCATCCGCCTCTACCAGCCCTGGAACGAGACCAATTCCAACACCGAGCCGACCGGCAAGAAGCCCAAGCGCGCGGCCGAGTACTACAACGCCATGCGCAAGAGCTGCCGCCGGTGCAAGGTGGTCGCCCTCGACCTCCTCGACGGCAAGAACATGAAGAAGTACGTCTCCACGTTCAAGAAGTTCGTGAAGGGCAAGGAGCCCACGCTGTGGGGCCTGCACAACTACAGCGACACGAACCGCTCGCGCACGAAGGGCACGAAGCTGCTGCTGAAGCTCGTGAAGGGCGAGATCTGGCTGACCGAGACCGGTGGCCTGACCTCGTTCACGGCGGCCGACGGGCGGCAGATCCTGCCGGCCTCCGAGGCGCGCGCCACCCGCGCCACCTCCTTCCTGCTCAACAAGCTCGTGCGGATCGACAAGAGGCGCATCAAGCGCGTCTACCTCTACCAGTGGCGCAAGACCAACGCGAATGACCGCTTCGACGCGGGCATCGTCCGCTTCGACGGCACCCCGCGGCCGATCTTCAACCTGCTGCGGACCAAGCGCAGCCTGTTCCGCTAGCCCGGGGCGGGTTTGACGCACATCCCGGACGCTTCGCCGCCGGCTCGGTCGAGCGGCGAAGCGTTCCGCGCGGAACGCCGTCGCTTACCCCGTTTGGGGTACAGAGATCGGCCAGAGGTGGGGGTGTCCGTCCGACGGC
>JACCYP010000071.1 GCA_013696425.1 Thermoleophilaceae bacterium | reverse complement strand
CGTCGGCCACGAACTCGCGCTGGCGCGACAGCGCGAGTTCGGCCTCCGCGCGGGACTCCCCGAGCGAACCGAGCATGTCGTCGAGCGTGCGTGCGAGGTCGGCGATCTCGTCGTCGGCCTCCGGCATCGGCAGCTCGACGTCGGGGTCGCGCGTGCGCGCCACGCCCTGGGCCGCGCTCGTGAGCTCCGCGATCGGCGTCATCGCGCGCCGCGCCACGGCGAGGCCGGCAAGCAGGGCGAGCGCGGTGCCGCCGATCACGCCGAGCCCGAGGAAGAGCTTCACTCGCGCAACGTCCTCGTCGACGGACTCGAGTGGCTTGGCGTACTGCACGAACGCGATCGCCTGACTGCCCGGCCCGCCGCGGCTGTCGCCGCCGAGCACCGGGCGCACCACCACCCGGAAGCCGCGGTCGTTCTTCATGCCCTCGCGCGGCGGATCGAGCTTCGGGGCCCCGGTGGTCTGGGCGAGCACGCGCCCGGCAGGATCCACCACACGCAGCGCCCCACCGCCCGCCGCGGCCACCTGCACGAGGTCCTTGCTGCCCACGATCCGTCCACCACCGCCGAAGGGCTCGCGCTCCACGCGGATGCGCTCCTGGAGATCGGCGGCGGTCGAGCGCACCTCGTCGTCGAAGCTGGCGTGCAGCTGGCGGGCCGTGAACACCCCCATCACGACCGCGAAGGCCAGCAGGATGGCCAGCGTGAGCCCAGCGGAGGTGAGCGCCAGGCGCCAGCGGATCGAGAGCTGTCGGAGGCGGCTCACGGTCGGCCTAGTGCTCGCGCAGCACGTAACCGGCGCCGCGCACCGTGTGCACCAGGCGCGTCTCGCCGCCCTCCTCGAGCTTGCGCCGCAGGTTCGACACGAACACATCGACGGTGTTCGTCTCGGAGAACGGGGCGTAACCCCACACGTCCTCGAGCAGCGCGTCGCGTGAGACCACCAGGCGCTCGTTGCGCATCAGGAACTCCAGCAGCTCGAACTCGCGCTGGGTGAGGTCGATCCGGCGGTCGCCGCGGAAGACCTCGTGGCTGTCGGGGTTCAGCTTCAGGTCGCCGACGAGGATGAAGGCGCTCCCGCGCGGCGGCCGGCGGCGCAGCAGCGCGCGCAGGCGCGCGAGCAGCTCGTCGCGCTCGAAGGGCTTCACGAGGTAGTCGTCGGCGCCTTCGTCGAGCCCGGCCACGCGGTCGCCCACTCCGTCGCGTGCGGTGAGGATGAGGATCGGCACGTCGCCTTCCGCGCGCAGGCGGCGGCAGACCTCCATGCCGTCGACGTGGGGGAGTCCGAGGTCGAGCACCACCGCGTCGGGTTCGAAGACCTGGGCGGTCTCGAGGGCGACCTCGCCGTCGCCCGCCACCTGCACGTCGTAGTCGGCCAGCCGCAGCGAGCGCTTCAGCGCATCGGCAATCTCCGTGTCGTCCTCGACGACCAGCACACGCGGCTTGGTGGACATCGCGCCAATGGTACGAGTGCGGGTAAAGCCGTGTTAAGCGTGATCGGCTGGTTGCGGGCCGTCGTATCCACCCGCGATGCTCTCCTTCGACCGCACCGGCTCCGGCGAGCCGCTCCTTCTCATCCACCCGCTCGGCGGCGCGCGCAGCGTTTGGGAGCCGGTGATGCCGATCCTCGCGGCCGAGCGCGACACGATCGCCATCGACCTCCCCGGATTCGGCGGCAGCCCCGAGCTCGAGGAGGAGCCCACCGCCGACCGCCTTGCGCGCGCCGTCGCGGACTTCCTGGACGAACAGGGACTGGGGGAGGTGCACGTGGCGGGCAACTCGCTCGGCGGCTGGGTTGCGCTCGAGCTCGAGCGGATCGGCCGGGCGCTGTCGGTCACCGCCATCGCTCCTGCCGGGCTGTGGGCGCGGCCGACTCAGCCATGCGCGCGAGCGTGTTCGAGCTACGCCAGACCGACACGCCGATCACGCTCGCATGGCCCGAGTTCGATCGGCTCGTGGCGAAACCGGCAAGGTTGCCTTCCTGGATCCGAAGCGTGGACCTGCCGGGGTGCGGCCACCTGCCGATGTGGGACGACCCGGAACTGGTGGCCGAGACACTCCTGGCCGGCTCAGCCGTTTCCGTGCGCGCCGCCTGAGGCGGGAGGGTTGGTGGGCGCTGCGTCGAAGAGCGGGATGCTGAGATGGCCCGCCGCCCCGCTCGCAAGAAACCGGCGCCCGCGCGTACCGCGAAGAAGCGCCCCGCACCCCGCAAGAAGAAGCGCGGGAACTTTGACACGCCGAAGTTCGAGATGCCGGTGCTCGAGCAGTACCACAAGGATCTGATCGGGCTCGGACTGCTCGCGCTGGCGGCCTTCTTCGCGTTCGTCTTCTACCTGGGCTGGAACGGCGGCGAGGTGGGCGATGCGCTCAAGCAGGGTTTCGTCTTCCTCCTCGGCAACGTCGCCTACTTCGTTCCGGTGGTGCTGCTCGGCGCCGGAGCCCTGATGGTGCTGGGCCCGCTGCTGCCCACCGTCCGCCCCTTCCGCGCGGGCACGGCCTGCGTGTTGAGCGCCCTGATGCTCGGCCTCGCCGCCGGCTCGCTCGGCCTCGGTCCCGGCGCCGCGAGCGAGTTCTTCGAGCCCGACTTCTTCGAGGACCGCGGCGGCCTGGGCGGCGACGCCCTCTATTTCACGACCACCACCCTCTTCCAGGACGTCGGGACCCACATCATCTTCACCTTCCTCCTCGTCGGCGGCATCCTGCTGCTCACCGGTGGCTCGGTGGCCGGCATCGTCGCCGCGACCCGCGAGGGCGTCGCCGCCACCACGCGGCGGGTGAAGCAGTCGACCGGGGAGTTCGCCGCAGTCGTGACGGGGCGGGAGCGGGCGGCTCCGGCCGATCTCACCGTGGCGGGCACAGACCCGATGGAGGTCCCCGAGGTCGAGCCGAACATCCAGGCCACTCACGTGGAAGCGCCGGCCCTCGATGGGGACGAGCCGACGATCGAGGACGAGTGGGGCCTCGAGGAGCCGGCGGAATACGAGCCGGAGCTGATCACCGAGCCTGAGCCCGACCCCGAGCCGGTGGCCGCGGAGGACCCCCCGGAGTATTCGCAGGAGCAGCTCACGCCCCAGGGCCGCCTGCGCGGCTCGGTCACCGAGGCCGACGACTTCGTCTACACCGTCCCCTCGGCGAAGCTCCTCAAGCGCAACAACGGCAAGCAGACCGCCGACCCCAAGGGCGAGGCGCGCGTGGCCGCGCAGCTCACCGAGGCGCTTGCCCATTTCGGTGTCGAGTCGAAGCTCGTGGGCACCGTCTCGGGCCCGCACGTCACCCGCTACGAGCTGCGGCTCGGGCCGGGTATCAAGATGTCGAAGGTCGCCGGCCTCAAGGACGACCTCGCCTACGCGCTCGCCGCCTCCGACGTGCGCATCCTCGCCCCGATCCCCGGCAAGCAGGCGGTGGGGGTCGAGGTGCCGAACGCGGTGAAGCGCACCGTGTACCTCGGCGATGTGCTCCAGGACGCGCCAGCCGGCTGGTCCCCGCTCACGGTGTGGCTCGGCAAGGACATCTCGGGCAAGGCGATCGGCACCGACCTCGCCAAGCAGCCGCACGTGCTCATCGCCGGCACCACCGGCTCGGGCAAGTCCGGCTGTGTGAACGCGATGCTCTCCTCGATCCTGCTGCGCGCGACGCCGAACGAGGTGAAGCTCGTGCTGGTCGACCCCAAGCAGGTCGAGCTCAACCTCTACGAGTCGATCCCGCATCTGCTCACGCCGGTCGTCACGAGCCCCCGGATGGCGGCGAACGTGCTCCAGAACCTGATCAAGGAGATGGAGGAGCGCTACTCGATCATGTCCCTGGCGCGGGCGCGCAACCTCGTCGAGTTGAACAAGATCCGCGTGAAGAAGGGTGAGAAGCCGCTGCCCTACATCCTCTGCGTGATCGACGAGCTCGCCGATCTGATGATGATCGCCCCCGCCGATGTGGAGGACGCGATCATCCGGCTCGCGCAGAAGTCGCGTGCGGTCGGCATCCACCTGCTGCTCGCCACCCAGCGCCCGAGCGCGGACATCATCACCGGAATGATCAAGGCGAACGTGCCGGCGCGGATCGCCTTCGCCGTGTCGAGCCAGACCGACTCGCGCGTGATCCTCGACCAGAACGGGGCCGAATCCCTGCTCGGCAAGGGCGACATGCTCTTCCGCCCGGCCACGGAGTCGCGCCCGGCGCGTATCCAGGGCGCGCTCGTGACCGAGGACGAGATCGAGAAGCTCACCGCCATGTGGCGGCGCCAGGGCGAGCCGGAGATCCACGAGGAGCTGCTCGAGGCGCCCGAGGTCGAGGAGGAGACCGACAAGGGCGACTTCGACCCTGACGCCGACGACATGCTCGGCGAAGCCATCGCCACCGTCGTGCAGCTCGGCAGTGCGTCCACCTCGATGCTCCAGCGGCGCCTGCGTGTGGGCTATACCCGCGCCGGACGGCTGATCGACATGATGGAGCGGCGCGGAGTGATCTCGGGCTACGAGGGCTCGAAGGCGCGCCAGGTGCTCATCACCGAAGCGGACCTCCCCAGGGTGTTGGAGAACCTTGAGGAGGGGGCTCACGCCTAGACTGCGGCCCTGATGCTTGGCATAGGGGAGACCCTGCGGGAAGCGCGGATGCGCCAGGGGATCGACATCACCGAGGTCGAGACCCGCACCAAGATCCGCGCCAAGTACCTGCGCGCACTCGAGAACGAGGAGTTCGCCCTTCTCCCAGGGCCCACGTTCGTGCGGTCGTTCCTGCGCACCTACGGGGACTACCTCGGGATCGACTCGAGCCTGCTGATCGAGGAGTTCCGCGCACGGCACGAATCGCCCGATCCGCTCGAGCCGCGGCAGCCGATCGGCGCCCCGCCGCCGCGCGGGCGTGAGCGCCAGCAGCGCCGGAGCATCGGCGGGCCGCCCTCACCCGGCGTGCTCATCGTGGGCGCCGTCGTGGGGATCCTCGTGATCCTCCTGATCGTGGGGCTCTCGAGCGACAGCGGACCGGGCGGGGGAGACAAGGACGAGACGGCGACCGAGAAGGCCCGGACATCCACCCAGCGCACCACTCCGCGGCGCAAGCGCCGCGAGCGGCCGGCGGCGCCCAGGCGCGTGACGCTCAAGATCTCGCCGACCGCTCCGACCTACGTCTGCATCGACCGCGGGGAGGGCACCGAGCCCGAGATCGAGAACTCGCTCGCGAAGGCCCAGACCTTCAGGGGCAAGCACCTGCGCGTGAATCTAGGCCGCCGGTCGGTGAAGATCACGGCGAACGGCAAGGCCGTGAAGATCACCCCGGGCCCGACTCCCGTCGGCTTCGACTTCCGCCCCGGCAAGACACGCGAGCTGCCCGACGGGCAGCGGCCGTGCCAGTGAGCGCCCCTTGAGCGCCCGCGCGGGCATCGTCGTCACCGGCACCGAGGTCCTCACCGGCCGGGTCCGTGACCGCAACGGCCCGTGGCTCGCGGATCGGCTGCTCGAACTCGGCATCGAGCTCGCACACATCACGATCTGCGCCGACCGTCCCGAGGACATGGAGGCCCAGCTGCGCTTCATGGCCGACCAGGGGATGGATCTCGTGATCACGAGCGGCGGGCTTGGCCCGACCGCCGATGACCTCACCGGCGAGGTGGTGGCGGCCTTCCAGGGCCGGCCGCTCGCGCTCGACGAGGAGATGGAGGAGAAGATCTGGCAGATTCTCAAGCCGCTGATGAAGCGCTGGTCGCACCTGAGCGAGGAGTCGATCCGCGCCTCGAACCGCAAGCAGGCGATGGTGCCCGAGGGCGCTCTCGCGATCGACCCCGCCGGCACCGCACCGGGCCTCGTGGTGCCTCCGGCCGAGGGGCGGTCCGGACCCACGGTGGTCGTGCTCCCGGGTCCGCCGCGCGAGCTGCATGCGATGTGGCCGGCCGCGGTCGCCTCGGAGGAGTTCGCCGGCGCGAGCGCCGGGCGCTCGGAATACGAGCAGGACATGCTGCGGCTCTTCGGCATCCCCGAGTCGGAGATCGCGGAGACGCTGCGGGTGGCCGAGGAGCAGATCGCCGGCTTCGAGGACCTCGAGATCACTACCTGCCTGCGCCGCGGCGAGGTGGAGGTGGTGGTGCGCCACGGCGCGGCCTCGGACTCCTGGCCGGCGCTGCACGCGCTCATCCGCGAGCGCCATGGGAACACGCTCTTCTCCGAGGACGGATCGACCGTCGACAGGCAGGTGTTCGACCTGCTCGGCGGCCGCCCGATCGCGGTTGCGGAGTCCTGCAGCGGCGGGCTGCTCAGCGCGCGGCTCACCGAGCTGCCGGGCTCCTCGGGGCACGTCGCGGGGGGTGTCGTGTCCTACTCGAACACCGCGAAGGCGGAGCTGCTCGGCGTCGATCCCGCGCTGATCGAGGCAGAGGGCGCCGTGTCGCCGGAGGTGGCCGAGGCGATGGCCGACGGCGCGCTCGCGCGCTTCGGTGCGGACTTCGCGGCGGCGATCACCGGCGTTGCCGGCCCCGATGGCGGGACGGAGGCGAAGCCTGTCGGCTACGTGTGCTGGTGCGTGAAGGACGCCTCCGGCACGGTCCTGGCGCGCGACATCCGGATGCCCGGCGACCGCACGGAGATCCGCGACCGCTCGACCACCGTCGCGATGCACATGCTGCGCCGGCTGCTGCGTGGCGAGGACCTCCCCGTCTGAGCCGCGGGCGCGGCTGTTCGTCGCGCTCGACCTCACCGCGCAGAGCCGCGCTGCGCTCGCTGGGCTGCCCGTGCCCGAGGGCATGCGGGCTTTGGCCCCGGGGTCGCTGCACGTCACGCTCGTGTTCCTCGGCTCACGGCCGGAGAGCGAGCTCCCGGCGATCCGCGCGGTGCTGCCGGCCGGGGATGCCCGCTGTGAGCTCGCCGTCGAGGGGGTGCGCAGGCTCCGCCATCTGAGTGCGCTATCCCTGAGGGACGACGATGAGAAAGCGACCGCGCTCCAGTCTCAAGTTGCAGAGGCGCTCGTTCCCTTCCACAAGCGGGAGAGCCGGCCGTGGTGGCCGCACGTGACCCTCGCCCGGGGGAGGGGTGTGGACGCTGCTGATCCTAACTCTGTACCGTCCAGTATCACTACTGAATCCATGACTCTGTACCGAAGCCACCCGAAATCCGTCTACCAGGCCCTCTGATGGCCGCCGCGATCTCGATCCGCGGCGTCGTGAAGCGCTACGGCGACATCACGGCCGTGGACGGCCTCGACCTCGAGGTTCCCGAGGGCAGGTGCATCGGCCTGCTCGGACCGAACGGAGCGGGCAAGTCGACCACGATGCGGCTGCTCACGGCACAGTCGATCGCCGACGAGGGGGAGCTGGTGGTGCTCGGCTCGCGGCTCCCGGAGGAGTCGAAGGCCTCGCGCGCGGTCATGGGGGTCGTGCCGCAACTCGACAACCTCGACACGACGCTCACCGTGGAGCAGAACCTGATCGTCGCGTCGTTCCTCTACCGCGTGGCGCGCACGGACCGCAAGGAGGCGATCGAGCGCGCCGTGCGGGTCGCGCGCCTGGGCGACCGGCGTGACACCAAGGTCGACGAGCTCTCCGGCGGCATGCGCCGGCGCCTGCTGATCGCGCGTGCTCTCGTGCACCAGCCGCGGCTGATCCTGCTCGACGAGCCCACCGTCGGGCTCGACCCGCAGGTGCGCCAGGAGCTGTGGGCGTTGATTGACCTGCTGCGCAGCGAAGGCGTGTCGATCCTGATGTCGACGCACTACATCGAGGAGGCCGAGCGGCTCTGCGACCGCGTCACGATCATGTCCCACGGCAGCGCCGTGGCGGAGGGCACGCCGGCCGAGCTCATCGCCGAGCACGCCGGGGGCGAGGCGCTCGAGGTCTACGGTCCGCCCGCGCGGCTCGAGGAGATCGAGCGGGAGTCCGCCTCGAAGGGACTGCGCACGCGCCGCACAGGCACCTCGATTGCCATCCTCGGCCCGAACGGGGATGCGCCAGACGGCGAGCGCCGCCCGGCCAACCTCGAGGACGTGTTCGTGCTGCTCACGGGGGAGGAGATCGCGTGACGCCCCTGGGGCGAACACAGACCACGGCTTCGCACCAGGAGGCGAGTTCGGCGTGAAGCTCCCCGGGATGAAGCCGATCGAGTCCGTCGCGCTGCAGGGCGTGCTCGTGCGCGAGGTCATCAACTTCTCCTCCTACTGGCGCTCCTCCGCGTTCTCGTCGATGGTCGACCCGACGATCTACCTGCTCGCCTTCGGGTTCGGCTTCGGATCGATCGTGTCCTCGGTCGGGGGTTACAGCTACATCGATTTCGTCGGCACGGGGATCGTGGCGACCGCCGTGCTGTTCTCCTCCGCGTTCCCGGGGCTGTTCTCGACGTTCGTGAAGTACGAGTTCCAGCACACCTACGACGCGATGCTCGCCGCGCCGGTGGACACCGACGAGATCGTGACCGCCGAGGCGCTGTGGATCGCGCTGCGCGCAGGCATCTTCGGCTGTGTGCCGATGCTCGTGGCGATGATCTTCGGGCTCGATCCGAGCTGGGGGATGCTCTTCGTGCCGTTCCTGGCCTTCATCGGCGGCTTCGGCTGGGCCTCCTTCGGCATCGCGATGGCCGCGCGCTCGAAATCGATCGACTCCTTCTCCTACATCACGAGCGGCATTCTCACACCGCTGTTCCTGGTGGCCGGCACCTTCTTCCCGATCGACCAGCAGCCCGAATGGGTACAGGTCCTCGCGAACCTGAACCCGCTCTACCACCTGGTGCAGCTGGTGCGCGACTGCGTCTTCAGCCTCTACGGCTGGGTCGACCTCTTGCACCTGGGCGCGCTGCTGCTCTTCGGCGTCGTGGTGTGGCGCCTGGCGATCAGCGGCATGGTGCGCAAGCTGGTGGATTGAGGCTCGCGCCTTTCGGCGCTCGTTTGGACGGCGGGCATTGAGGGGGTGATGGTCGAAGCGTCACCGATGCGCGCGAGGCGTTGCGGCTACGCGCCAACGGACGATCGAGATCGCGTTTGTACGCCCAATAGCACGTCGAATCGCACACTCGATCCATCAGCGGCGCGCAGCAGATCCGGTCGGCCTGGCGGTCCTGCCACGCATGCACGTCGGCCGATGCGCTCTCCACGGGCTCCTTGATGGGCGCCGGAGCCTCGATCAGGCCGTTCTGGAACGAGCCGCCCACCGCCGCGACGAGAAGGAGCGTGCGAAGGGTCCCCATGTGGGATGAACGCCGTTGTCACGCTGCTCGTTCACGGCTGCGGCGCAGTTGTCACACACGTCACCCATGCCGTCCGGTCGCACCCGTAATTTCCGTCCCTCCACAGAACTTGGGAGCGACACATGGACAAGGTTGACAAGGAGCAGGAGAAGGCCGCGAAGGCGCGCGACACCGCGCTGAACGGGGCGCTCACGCAGATCGAGCGCCAGTTCGGCAAGGGGTCGATCATGAAGATGGGCGATGACGCCGCGCAGGTGCGCGTCGCCGCCGTGCCCTCGGGCGCCCTGTCGCTCGATCTGGCGCTGGGCGTGGGCGGCTACGCACGCGGGCGCATCGTCGAGATCTTCGGCCCGGAGTCCTCGGGCAAGACCACCCTCATCTACCACGCGCTCGCCGAGGCCCAGAAGAAGGGCGGCGTGTGCGCGTTCATCGACGCCGAGCACGCCATGGACCCGCTGTACGCGAAGCGGATCGGCCTCGACGTCGACGAGCTGCTCGTGTCCCAGCCGGACCACGGTGAGCAGGCGCTCGAGATAGCCGACCTGCTGATTCGCTCCGGCGCCGTGGATGTCGTGGCGATCGACTCGGTTGCGGCGCTCACGCCGAAGGCGGAGCTCGAGGGCCAGATGGGCGACCAGACGGTCGGCCTCCAGGCCCGCATGATGAGCCAGGCGATGCGCAAACTCGCCGGCAACCTGAACCGTGCGAACACGCTCTTCATGTTCACGAACCAGATTCGCGAGAAGGTCGGCGTCATGTTCGGCTCGCCGGAGACCCAGCCGGGCGGCCGCGCGCTCAAGTTCTATTCCTCCCAGCGGCTCGACATCCGCAGGATCGAGACGCTCAAGGAGGGCACCGAGGCTGTCGGCAACAAGGTTCGCGTGAAGGTCGTGAAGAACAAGGTCGCGGCACCGTTCCGCCAGGCCGAGTTCGACATCGAGTACGGCATGGGCATCTCCACCGAGGGCTGCCTAATCGACCTCGGCCTCGAGCACGACTTCGTCCAGAAGTCGGGTTCGTTCTTCTCTTATGGGGAGACCCGCATCGGCCAGGGGCGCAATAACGCCAAGGGCTTCCTGCGCGACAACCCCGAGCTGGCGAAGGAGCTCGAGGACAAGATCCTCGCGGAGGTCGGCGCCGAGCGCCAGTCCTTCGAGGTGGTCGAGGGCGGCGAGGCCCCCGAGGGCGAGGCGCCCGCGGCCGAGGCGGCGCCCGAGGCTTCCGCTGAGGCCGACGAGCAGGCCGCGTAGGCGTTCTCACCGAACTCGTCTGATGGCGACACCGGTCGATTCCAGGCGTGCCTTCGACTACGCGGCGAGGGCGCTGTCCTCGCGCGACCGCACGGTCGCCGAGATGCGCGCGTTCCTCGAGCGCAAGCGGGTCGAGCCGGCGATGATCGACGAGGTCGTCGCCGACCTGACCGAGACCGGGACGCTCGACGACGCCGATTACGCCCGGCGCTTCGCCGAGGACAAGCGCTCGCTGGCAGGGTGGGGGAGCCAGCGGATCGAACGCGAGCTCGAGCGCCGCGGCGTCGCCGCCAACCACATCGACGCGGCGGTCGGGGCGCTGGGCACCGACAACGAGCGCCGCACCGCGCTCGACCTGCTCACCCAGCGCTTCCCGCGCGGCTGCCCGGACGACCGCGAGCGCGACCGTGCATGGCGCCTTCTGGTGCGGCGCGGCTTCGAGCCCGACCTCTCCTACGAGGTCATCCGGGCACACGAGCGCGGTCTCGGCGAAGCCGCCTGAGCCGCCTCGCGGTGGCGCATCGGCACCGCTTGCCGATCGGCCGCCGCAGGATTAACCTCTCTGTGAGTGGGCGGAAGCACTGCCCGCGATGAGACAACGGACCTGAACCCGCTGGTTTGCAGCGGTTTTCTGAAAGAGACCGGACCCTTGATCGAGACAAACGAGGCCATGGACCAGCACGCTAGGAGGAGAACCGGGTCCTAGGCGCACGTCCGCGCCGAGCCTCTCCGCAGTCCAGCGTCTCCGCGGTCGTTGCACCACCCACTCGATGAGAATCGAGCCGGCCGCCGTGCCGGAGTGGGGAGAATCAGATGGGACTGCTGGATCGTCTGTTCGGCGCTGACGCGGACACCGCGTCGCACCCCCCAGCATCCGCGCCTCCGTCAATCAACGGCGGACCGCCGGTGATCGAGCCGCGCGCAGCGATCGCTCAGCCGGCGGTGCCCGTCCCCAAGCCCCCTCCGGCGGCGGCCCCGCCACAGGCGCCCGCCGCCCCGGCACAGACCGCCCCGGCGGTGGACATCGACGCC
>JACCYP010000003.1 GCA_013696425.1 Thermoleophilaceae bacterium | reverse complement strand
GTCGAGCGTCGCGCTCTCCGGGCGCACATCGGCGAAGACGGGTCGCGCGCCGCAGTAGGAGACGGCGTTCACGGTCGCGATGAACGTCAGCGAGGGCACGATCACCTCGTCGCCCGCCCCGACTCCGGCCACGAGCAGCGACAGATGCAGCGCCGCCGTCCCGGTCGACACCGCGACCACGTGGGCGACGTCCAGCTCCGCGGCCAGCGCCGCCTCGAGCTCCGGCACCTGCGGGCCGGCCGTCGAGACCCACCCTTCCTCGAGGCAGGTCATGACCCGGTCGCGCTCGTGCGCTGTGATCGACGGCGCCGAGAGCGGGATGCGCGCTGCGGTCCCGGTCTGGCTCAAACCGTGTACTGCTCGGGCCGGTATTGCTCGAGGTTGCGCTCGATCCACGCCGCGGTCAGCTCGAGGCCCGACTCGAGGTCGTGCTGGTGCGTCCAGCCGGTCAGCTCTCTCACGCGGGTGGGGTCGGAGAGCAGGCGGTCGACCTCGCTGTCCGGAGGGCGCACCCGTGTCTCGTCGGTCATGAGCTCGGGCTGGCGCCCCGTGACCCTCACGCAGAGGTCGAAGATCTCCTGGATCGAGTGATCCTCGCCGGTGCCGAGGTTCAGCACCTCGCCCACCGTGTCGGCGCCCGCGATCGCGAGGAACCCCTGCGCGGTGTCGGCGGCCAGTGTGAGGTCGCGGCGCGCGTCGAGGTTCCCGAGCTTCACCGAGCCGCCGGCGAACAGCTGGCTCAGGATCGTGGGGATCACGGCGCGCGCCGACTGGCGCGGGCCGTAGGTGTTGAACGGCCGCACGACCGTCGCCGGCGTCCCGAAGGAACGCTGGTAGGAAAGGGCGAGCTGGTCCGAGGCGACCTTCGTGGCGGCGTAGGGCGACTGCGGGTGGACCGGGTGCTTCTCATCGATCGGCACGTACTGGGCCGACCCGTAGATCTCGCTGGTGGAGGTCTGGAGGAAGCACTCGACGCCCTCCTCGCGCGCGGCCTCGAGCAGGTTGAGGGTGCCGCGGATGTTCGCCTCGACGTAGGCCGAGGGCGCGACGTAGGAGTAGGGGATGCCGATCAGGGCCGCGAGGTTCATCACCTGCTCGCAGCCCGCGGTGATGCGGCGCATCTGGTGGGGGTCGGTGATGTCACCGCGCACCACCTCGACCTCGGAAAGCACGGCGGGATCGATGTCGGCGAGCATGCCGAGGTCGTCGCGCGCGTTGTAGTGCGCGAGCGCACGCACCTCGGCGCCGTCGGCCACGAGCGCCTCCACGAGATGGCTCGCGATGAAGCCGGCCGAGCCCGTGACGAGGGTGCGCCCCATCAGCTGCCCGCCGTCCGCTCGCGCTCGGCGAAGTGAGCGTCGTAGTCCTTCGCGGCGGCCTCGAACTCCTCGGGGTGGCCGATGTCGCGCCAGAACTCAGTCACGGGGAAGCCACCCACGCGCATCTCCTCGGCGATCGCCCAGTTGAGCAGGTCGGGCATGTCGGTTCTCTCGTTCGACGGTATGCCCTCCACCACCTCCGGCTCGAGCAGGTACATGCCGGCGCTCACGAAGGCCCGCTCGCGCGGCTTCTCGACGATCCCGTGGACCTGGAGGTCGTCGAGCTCGAGCACCCCGTAGGGAATCTCGGTGTCGATCGGGACCATCGCGAGGGTGAGGTGGTTGTGCGACTTCTGGTGGTGCTCGATAAAGCGTCGGTAGTTGAAGGTCGTGAGGATGTCGCCGTTCAGCACGAGCGTGGGCGTGTAGTCGCCGCCCGCCGCGAGCTGCACGGGTCCCGCGGTTCCGAGCGCGGTGTCCTCACGCACGTAGTCGATCTGGCAGCCGAACCGGGAGCCGTCGCCGAAGTGGCCCTCGATCTGGTCGGCGAGGTACTTCACGGCCACGGTGATGTTGCAGAGGCCGTGCTCCACGAGCCGCGTGATCATCGTCTCGAGCAGCGGCCGGCCGCCGACGTCGAGCATCGGCTTGGGGGTCTGGCCCGTGAGCGGGCGCAGCCGCTTGCCCTCGCCGCCCGCCAGCAGCACGACGCGCCCCGGGTCCCCGGCTCCGGGAGCGCCGGTGAGCGGGCGCGCCACCGTGTCGGCGAGCAGGCGGACCTCCACGAGGCACCCGGACTCGTCCACGAGCGGAAGCTGATCCACCTCCGCCTTCACCATCAGCTCGAGCTCGTCGCGGCGGTTGAGCCCGGCGCGCGCGACCGTCGGGTCCTTCGCCATCACCTCGTCCGCCGGCGCCTCGAGGGTCAGCCCGCCGAGGATCGCCCGCCGGATGTCGCCGTCGGTCACGGTCCCGATCGGGCGGCGGTCTGAGTCGAGCACCACGACCACGCCTGCGCCGGACGTGTCGAGCTTGCCCATGGCGTCGCGCAGCGAGCCCCGGGGCTCGATCGTCAGATCCTCGAGCCGGGGCGCTCTCACCGCGCCCCCCCGCTTCGGGCCGTGAGCGAGAAGTGGCTCTGGGTCACGAAGGCACCGAGCCAGTTCGCGAGCAGCACGCGGCCCGCCCGGCCGGCGCGCGTCATCGGGTTCCAGCGGATGCGCGGCCGGGTGAAGCCCGCCTCCTCGAGCAGCGCCGCCCATACCTTCGGCTGCTGGTGCAGGTGCCACTCGATATCGGGCACGAACGGGTTGCGCGCACCGACGGCGGCGAACAGGTTCAGCCGCGCGCAGTCGGCCACGATCACCTGGCCGCCGGGGCGCAGGGCGGCCCGCAGCTCCTCGAAGAGCCCGACGAAGGTCCGGCGCGCCCCGGGGTCGTCCGGAAGCGCCTGGCAGGCATCCTCGTCGAGGTGGTTCACGGAGTTGTGGAGCACGATCACGTCGTAGCTTCCCGGCGCTGGATCGAGCTGCTGGAGGGTGCGGCGGTCGAGCTCCACCTGGGCCTGGTCGCCGAGTGCCGCGCGGAGGCGCTCGAAGCCGGCGTCCATCTCGGGGTTCGACCCCTCCGCGGTGGGCTCGAGGCAGGTCACCTCCGCGCCCTGGAGGGCTGCGTAGAAGGAGATGAGCCCGCTCCCGCCGCCCACGTCGAGCAGCCTGCGGCCCTGGAGCGGCACCCCCTCGAAGAGACGTCCGAGGTACTCCGGATAGCGCGTCGGGGAGACCCCGAGCGTCCCGATGGTCTGCTGGTAGCGGTCCACGGTTTCGCTACTTTCGCACGCGACCCATGAACCTCGTCATCGACTACGGCGTAGGCAACGTCGCTTCGATTCGCAAGATGCTGCTCAAAGCGGGCATCGACGACGTGGCCGTGTCCGGCGATCCGGCCGCGGTCGAGACCGCCGACCGGCTGATCCTCCCCGGGGTCGGCGCGTTCGACGACGCCATGGGCCGGCTGCGCGCCACGGGCCTCGTGCCGCTGCTCGAGCGGCGGGTGCTCGAGGAGAACGTGCCGGTGCTCGGCATCTGCCTCGGGATGCACATGCTCGGGCGCCGCAGCGACGAGGGCCAGGCCGAGGGCCTTGGCTGGATCGACGCCGAGACCGTTGCGATCGAGGCACGGCCCGGCAGGCGGGTTCCGCATATCGGCTGGAACACGGTGAGAGACGTGAACGGGTCGCCGCTGTTCACAGACATCGCCGCCGACGACCGCTTCTACTTCCTGCACTCCTTCGAGATCCGCTGCGACGACCCGGCGGACGTCGCCGCCCGCAGCGAGTACGGCGAGACCTTCGAGTGCGCGGTTCGTCGCGGCAACATCCACGGGGTGCAGTTCCACCCCGAGAAGAGCCACGGCGCCGGGCTGCGCCTGCTCGAGAGCTTCGCCAGGAACACCTGAGGTGCGCGACGCGCGCGCGATTCCCTGCCTGCTCTTGCGGGACGGGGGCCTCTACAAGACGACGCGCTTCGGCGACGCCGGCTACGTCGGCGATCCGATCAACACCGCGCGGATCTTCAGCGACAAGCAGGTCGACGAGCTGGTGCTGCTCGACATCGATGCGAGCGGTGAGGGCCGCGGCCCGGACCTCGCCGCCATCGCCTCGGTGGCGGAGGAGTGCTTCGCGCCGCTCTGTTACGGCGGTGGCATCCGCTCGGTGGAGGACATGCACGCCGTCTACTCAGTGGGCGTCGAGAAGGTGTCGCTTAACGCGCTCGCCGTCGCGCGGCCCGAGACGGTCACCGAGGGCGCCGCGCGCTTCGGGACCCAGAGCGTGGTCGTCTCGATCGACGTAAAGGACGGCGAGGTCGTGACCCATGGCGCCACGCGCCGCACCGGCCTCGACCCGGTCGAGCACGCGCGCGACATGGCCGCGCGCGGCGCCGGCGAGATCCTGCTCACGGCCGTCGACCGCGAGGGCACGGGCGCGGGCTTCGACCTCGACCTCGTGCGCAGCGTGACCGGCGCCGTGAACGTGCCGGTGATCGCGCACGGCGGCGCGGGCTCGATCGAGGATCTCGGCGCGGCGGTGCGCGAGGGCGGCGCCTCCGCGGTCGCGGCGGGCAGCCTGTTCGTCTACATCGGCCCCCACCGGGCGGTCCTCATCACCTACCCGGAGGAGCGCCAGCTCGAGGAGATCGTCGGCTGATGCGCCCGCTCGTGCTCATCCTCGGTATCGACACCGTTCGCGCGAAGACGCTCTACCAGACGCGCTGGCTCGCCCAGAACGGCTACGACGTGGACGTCTTCGCGATGCATCGCGACGAGGGCTCGGTCGGTGCCGACGACTCAGCGCGCATCGTCGCGATCACGTCGGGGCCGCTCGGGCGGGTGAGGCAGGTCGTGCGGTACCTGCGCGGGAACCGCGCGCGCATCCACCACGTCGAGCTCTACGTGGGCGGACGCTTCGCGTTCGTCTATGCGCTGCTCTGCCGGCTCATGCGCGCGCCGCTGATCGCGGTCGAGCGCGGCGACCTGCTCCAGTGCCAGAAGCGCGCCTACCCGCTGTCCGCGCGGCTCTCGATCTACGCGTGTTACCGGCTGGCCAACCGCGTCTGGCTGCGCGAGCCCTACATGGCGCGGGCGTTCGAGCGCTGGCGTGTGGGCGGGACGTTCTACCTGCCGAACGCGGTGCCGCTGCCACCGGATTCCGGCCCCGAGCGGACGACCGACCTGCTGTGGGTCAACCGGCTCGTGCCCGAGCGCCACCCTGACTGGTTCGCCGCTGCGGTGGCGGAGCTCGACGCGAGCTGCGAGATCATCGGCTTCTCGCCCGGCGACCCGGGCCCGCGGGTCGCGGAGCTCGAGGCGCACGTGCGCGCCGTGCTCGGCTCCGATCCCAGGACGCAGCTCGAGACGTTCAGCGATCCAGTGCCCGCCTACGAGCGCGCGCGCTTCTTCGTGCTGCCCGCCGACGTGGTGTTCGCGAACTTCGCCCTGCTCGAGGCCATGGCCCACGGGGTGGTGCCGGTGGTATCCGACGTGGAGGGCTCCTCGGAGCTCGTGGAGCACGGGAGCAACGGCTTCCTCGCCGAGCACTCCCCGGCGGGCCTGCGGGCGGCGCTCGAGGAGGCGCTCGCGGTCCCCAACGAGCGGTGGCTGGGGCTCTCGGCGGCAGCGCGGGCGACAATCGCGGAGCGCTTCTCCGTCGAGGTGTGGGGACGGGCGCTGCTCACCGAGTACGAGGCGGTGGCGGCGTGAGCGAGCGTGAGTACCGCATCTGCACCCGCTGCATCATGGACACCTCGGACTCCGAGATCGAGTTCGACCAGCAGGGCCACTGCAACCACTGCAACTTCTACTTCGCGCACACGGTCAAGGAGCTGCCGGAGCCCGAGGTGGGGGCCGAGCAGCTCGAGCGGATCGTCGCCCAGATCAAGGCCGAGGGGGAGGGCAAGCCCTACGACTGCGTGATCGGGCTCTCCGGGGGCGTCGACTCGTCGTTCGTCGCGCTGCGCGTGGCCGAGCTCGGCCTGCGCCCGGTCGCGGTGCATCTCGACAACTCGTGGGACGCCGAGGTCGCGGTGCGCAACATCGAGCGGATCGTGCGCTCGCTCGACCTTGACCTGATCACCCACGTGGTCGACTGGCAGGAGTTCCGCGACATCCAGCGCGCGTTCTTCAAGGCGTCAGTCGTGGACATCGAGATGATCACCGACCACGCGATCACGGCGCTCGTGAACGACGTCGCGCGCGACCACGGGCTGCACTGGGTCGTGAGCGGAACCAACCACGCGACCGAATCGATCATGCCCGTCACCTGGACCCACCGGAAGTCGGATCTGCGCAACCTGAAGGCGATCCACCGGCGCTTCGGCGAGCGTCCGATGAAGACGCTGCCGACCATGAGCATGCTCGAGATCCAGTACGCGCAGCGGGTGCGCAGGTTCCGCTCGCTCTCGATCCTCAACTACGCGCCCTACAGCCGCCAGGGCGCGATCGACGCGCTCGAGCGCGACCTCGGCTGGCAGAACTACGGGGGCAAGCACTTCGAGTCGCTGTTCACCCGCTTCTACCAGGCGCACTACCTGCCGGAGAAGTTCGGGATCGACAAGCGCCGCGCGCACTTCTCGGCCGCCATCTGCTCGGGCCTCAAGGACCGCGACGAGGCGATCGCCGAGCTCGACGCGCCGGTCTACCCGCCGCGCGACCTCGCGCACGACCGCGACTACCTGCTGAAGAAGCTCGGCTTCACCCCGGCGGAGTGGGAGGCGATCATGGCCGCGCCGCCGGAGTCCCACCTCGACTACCCCTCGGACGAGGCCTACATCGGCGCGATGCTCAAGGTGAAGGCGCTCGGGCGCCGCGTACGGAGCTAGTTGCCGGCCTGCTGGAGCTCGACGTTGCGCTCCGCCAGCTCGTCGTAGGTGCCGACGTCGGCGACGCGGCCATCGCGGACGATCACGACGCGGTCGCAGGTGCGTACCGTCGAGAGGCGGTGGGCGATCGTGAAGATCGTGCGCTCGCCGCGCAGGCGGTCGAGAGCCTCGATCAGCTGCTTCTCCGTCTTGTTGTCGAGCGCCGATGTGCCCTCGTCGAAGAAGAGCACCGACGGGTGGTGGTAGAGGGCGCGGGCGATCGCCACGCGCTGGCGCTGGCCCCCTGAGATACGCGCCCCGGCTTCGCCGACCACGGTGTCGAGCCCCTGCGGCAGCGACGCCACGAACTCCCCGAGCTGTGCGAGCTCCACCGCCTCGGCCAGGGCGTCCTCGTCGATGTCCGCGTCCGAGAGGCCGAGCGCGATGTTGCGCCTCAGCGTCTCGTCGAGGAGGAACACCGACTGGGGCACGACGCCGGCGTGCGCCTGCCAGCCGGGCAGGTTCGACTGGATGTCGACGCCGTCGCAGGCCACGCGCCCGGACGTGGGCGGCAGCAGGCCGAGCACGATGTCGACGAGCGTCGTCTTGCCGCTGCCGGTCGGGCCGACGATGCCGATCGACTCCCCGCGGCGGAATACGAGGTCCACGCCGGTGAGGGCGTCGCGGTCAGCACCGGCATAGCGGAAGCTCACGTTCTCGAGCGCGAGCTGCTCGCGCAGCGGCAGCGGCTCGGCGTCGGCGTCGAGCACCTCGACCTCGCGCTCGAGCATCTCGAGGTCGCCGGTCACCTCCTGCACCGCGGCGCGGCCGAACTTGAGGCTGTTCAGCTGCGCCAGCGCCCGGTTCAGCCCCGGCATCACCCGCAGCGCCGCGTAGCCGAAGAGGCCCAGGACGCTCAGTGAATCGTCGACCGAGCTGCCGGTGATCACCGTGGCCCCGAGGAAGCCCACGATGAGGAGCAGGAGGATCGTCTCGATCGCGATCCGCGGGGCGTCCGTCAGCGCGGCACGAAGGTAGAACGCCCGTGCCAGGTCGCTGCGCCCGGAGGCGTACTTCTCGACGAAGAACTCCTCCCGGCCGAGCACCTTGATCTCGCGCACCCCGGTGAGGCTCTGCTGGATGCCACGCAGGTTGGCTTCGTGCGACGCGACAACCGTGGCGCCGGCTCGCGAGATGCGGGGCTGTACGAGCTTCAGGATGAGTAGCACCAGCGGCCCGAGCACAGCGATGGCGAGGAGGGTCGGGACCGGGGCGACCACAAGGAGCACCAGCAGCATCGCCGACACCACGAGCGTCTCCGATACGAGCATCACGACCGGGACGAGCACGTAGGACACGATGTCGAGAACCGCCTGGTAGGCGTTTCGGATCGACTCCGCCGAGTTGCGGGTGAGGTGGAACGAGTAGGGCATTCGCAGATAGCCGGCCAGCAGGCGCCGCGAGATGATCGCCCCGGCCTCGTTCGCGGTCCGGTTCTGCAGGTAGGTCTGGAGCATCAGGATCAGCCCGCGCAGCAGGAAGAAGGCCACCATCACGACCGCGACCCAGCCGACGAGTGTCGACTTGTCCGCGTCCGGGAAGCGCTCGCTGAGGTTCCCCAGCACCGGTACCTCGAGGTCACCCTCGGGCTCGTTCACCAGTTTGAGGAGTACGAACACCATCACCGCTCCGGCGGCGTCCACGAGGCTTGCGAGCACGGCCACGCTGAACACGAGCCCCCAGCGCTTGCGCTGTGCGTCCTCGACCAAGCCCAGGAAATCACGGAAGGAGGCGAACATGGCGCTGGTCCGAGTCTAGGTGCCCGGGTGGGCGATCTCGGACAGCGCAGCCACGTGCCCGTCGAGGAAGGCCGCGGTGGAGAATCGCTCGAGCGCCTGGCGGTGGGCCCCCGTGGCGAGCTCCTCGCGCAGGCCGGGGTCCGCGATCAAGCGCTCGATCGCGGCGGCGATCGCGGTCGGGTCATCGAGCGGCACGAGCAGCCCGCCCGCCGGCTTCACGGCCTCCGTGTTGCCGCCGGCGTCGGTTGCCACCGCGGGCCGCCCGGCGAACGCCGCCTCGATGAGCGTGTTCGAGGAGCCCTCGTGATCGGAGAGCAGCACGGCGGCGTGCCGGTCCGCCCAGAACGCGCGCGGATCGTCGATCGCGCCGAGC
>JACCYP010000346.1 GCA_013696425.1 Thermoleophilaceae bacterium | reverse complement strand
GCTCGGCGCTCGCCGCGTTCACGCGTGCGGCGCGCGACGTGGACGTGCCGCGGGAGGTGCTTCCGCTGCTGCGCCGGCAGAGCGCGTTCATCGCCACGGAGGGCGACGCCGGCCCGGCGGTCACCTTCGTGGTGGAGGGAGTGGAGCGCGAACGGGCGCTCACACTCGCCGAGCAACTGCAGTCCGCGGTGCCCCGGCTCACGCCCGAGGAGGACCTCGGCGCCCCAGCCTTTGAGAGCGAAGACGCCTCCGGCACGCCCGCGATCACGGTGCAGGTGGGCCCCGATCTGAGGGTCTCCTATGCAGCGTTCAAGCGAAAATTGGCCATTTCCACCTCGCTTTCAGGTATTTCAGATGCCGCGGGTGGAGGCGGTCTCGCCCGCAGTCCGGACTTCGAGCGGGTGTTGGGGGGCCGCCCCGAGCGCGTGTCGGCGCTACTCTTGCTCGATCTTGAACAGCTCCTCGCGCTTGGGGAGCAGCTCGGGCTCGCCGATGACAGCGCCGTTCTGGCCGTCCGCGATGACCTTCAGAAGCTGCGCTCGGCGGGTGCCTATTTGGCGCGCGAGGGGGACCAGACCACAGGAGAGCTCCGCTTCACGATCCCATGACTCAGCCGCTGTCAGACAACGAATATCTCTTCACCTCGGAGTCCGTCACCGAGGGCCATCCCGACAAGGTCGCGGACCAGATCTCAGACGGTGTCCTCGATGCCGTGCTCCGGGAGGACCCGACGGGCCGCGTGGCATGCGAGACCCTCGTGAACACGGGCCTCGTGGTCGTGTCCGGTGAGATCTCGACCGACACCTACGTCGACATCCAGGAGATCGCTCGCGAGACGATCCGCCGGATCGGCTACACCGATGCCGACCTCGGCTTCTCGGCCGACTCCTGCGCTGTTCTCAACGCGATCGACAAGCAGTCCCCGGACATCGCGCAGGGCGTCGACGAGGCGCTCGAGCACCGCTCGGACCCCTCCGACGACGACGACCTCGACGTCGCGGGAGCGGGCGACCAGGGAATGATGTTCGGCTACGCGACGCGGGAGACCGCCGAGCTCATGCCGCTGCCGATATCGCTCGCCCACAAGCTCGCCCACCGCATGGCGGAGGTGCGCCGCAGCGACGCCGCGGTCAACTACCTGCGCCCCGACGGCAAGACCCAGGTCACCGTCCGCTACGAGAACGGCCAGCCGATCGAGATCGAGAAGGTCCTGATCTCGACCCAGCACAAGGACGGCATCGACAACGAGACGCTGATCCGCCCGGACCTGTGGGAGCACGTCGTGCGCCCCGTCCTGCCGGGTGAGCTCTACGACGAGCGCAAGCTCAACACGAAGCAGAACTTCCTGGTGAACCCCACCGGGCGCTTCGTGATCGGCGGCCCCGTCGGCGACTGTGGCCTCACCGGCCGCAAGATCATCGTCGACACCTACGGCGGCATGGCCCGCCACGGCGGCGGCGCCTTCTCGGGCAAGGATCCGTCGAAGGTCGACCGTTCGGCCGCCTACGCGGCCCGCTACGTGGCCAAGAACCTCGTGGCCGCCGGTGTGGCCGACCGCGCGGAGGTGCAGGTGGCCTACGCCATCGGCGTCGCGCACCCGGTCTCGGTGATGGTCGAGACGTTCGGCACCGAGAAGATCGAGCGCTCGAAGATCGCCGTACTGGTGGACGAGCACTTCGACCTCCGCCCGGGCGCGTTCCGCGAGGAGCTCAAGCTCCACCGGCCGATCTACCAGAAGACCGCCGCCTACGGCCACTTCGGCCGTGAGGACCACGACTTCACGTGGGAGAAGACCGACAAGGCGGACGCGCTGCGCGAGGCCGCCGGGCTCGGTTCGCGCGAAGCCGTTTCCTAGACGCCGCGGGTCATCCTAGACGTTGGGGCCGGGCGTCTGCGTCTGCTGGTTGAAGCCCTGGGACCGGTCGCTCTCGTGCTCGAGCACGGCCTGGTTAACCCGTTCGGTGACACTGCTCGGGCCGGCCACTCCGTTGAACTGGAACAGGTCCGAGCGTCCGTCGCCGGCGGTGTCGAAGTCGAGGTTGCCGACGCCGAGCATGCGCTCCAGGGCGGACTGGTTGATCGTCACGTTCGTGGTCGAGCCCACCCGCGTCTCCTGCTGCTTCTGGGCGATCAGCCCGTGCTTGATGTGCAGGCGGCGGTTGGTGATCGTGTAGGTGGTGGTCAACCG
The DNA here is from genome assembly GCA_013696425.1 of Thermoleophilaceae bacterium. Lineage (GTDB taxonomy): Bacteria > Actinomycetota > Thermoleophilia > Solirubrobacterales > Thermoleophilaceae > JACCYP01. The sequence goes on along the minus strand of JACCYP010000346.1, from coordinate 1,255 downwards.
CTTGATGAAGCCGATGATCACGACGAGCGCGAAGATCCCGCCGCCCACCGCGATGCCGAGCCCGGCCCCCGCGATCAGGTAGGCGATGCCTCCGAGGACGATGGCGATGCCGAGCCCCTTTATGTAGAACCCAAGCGTCGCGCGCCAGGACGGGTGGCCCTCGAAGAGTGTGTGTTCACCAGGTGCAAGTTCCATGATCCGACCCTACACCTGTCCGCGGATCTGCCTACCTTCATTTCGTGATCCTCAAGGTCGAGCCGCTCACCACCGCGCGCGCCCTGCGCGGCCCGTTCGACTACCTGCGCCCCGAGGCGATGGAGGGCGTCGGGATCGGGTCGGTGCTAGAGGTGCCCTTCGGCGCGCGCCGGATGCTCGGCGTGGTCGTGGAGACCACCGAGGGCTCCGACGTACCGCCGGAGAAGCTCGTCGAGCCGCTCGCGGCGCTCGAGCACGGGGTGCCCGCCGAGCTCGTGCGGCTCGGGTTGTGGGTGGCGGAGGAGTACTGCTCGACCCCCGCCCGCGGCCTGTCGCTCGTGCTTCCGCCCGGCACCGGCACCGGCAAGGGGCGCCGTACCCGCGCGCGCAAGGTGCTCGCCGCGCGGCTCACGCCCACCGGGAAGGACGTCCTGCGCTCGCCCTCGCCGCCGCGGCTCGGCGATCGCCAGCGCGAGGCGCTCGCGCTGCTCGGCGACGGGCCCACTCCCGCCGCAACCGTGCCCGGCGGCCACTCGACGCTGCGCTCGCTGGAGAAGCGCGGCCTCGTGATCCTCGCCGAGATCGAGGTGCGCCGGCGGCCCGGGAACGCGATCGTCGGCGCGCGCGAGAAGGCGGACACAGTGCTCACCGCCGGCCAGGTGGCGGCGCTCGCTCGCATCGAGGAACTCTACGACGCACCGCCGCAGGAGGACCGCCGCGTTCTGCTGCACGGCGTCACCGGCAGCGGCAAGACGGAGGTCTACCTCCGCGCCGCCGCCTCGGCGCTCGAACGCGGCCAGTCGGCCATCGTGCTCGTGCCCGAGATCGCGCTCACGCCTCAGACGGCCGGGCGGTTCCGCGAGCGCTTCGGCGAGCAGGTGGCCATCCTGCACTCCCAGCTCGCCGCCGGGGAGCGCTACGACGAGTGGCTGCGCATGCGCCGCGGCCAGGCGCGCGTGTGCGTGGGCCCGCGCTCGGCGGTGTTCGCGCCGCTCGACAAGCTCGGCCTGCTCGTGATCGACGAGGAGCACGACGCCTCCTACAAGCAGGAGGGCGATCC
>JACCYP010000344.1 GCA_013696425.1 Thermoleophilaceae bacterium | reverse complement strand
GTGTGGGGCGTCGGCTACAGGTTCCAGCCGTGACCCCCAAACGCGCACTGGGCCCGCTGCAGCGCCGCTTCGCGGCCGGCGTGCTCCTCGCGTTCGTGGTCGTCGGCGCGGTCGTCCTCTCCTTCGGCGCGCTCATGCTGGTGCCCACCGACGACGAGGTCACGCTCGTGGTCGCGCTCGGCGTGTTCGCCCTGCTCGCGGTGCTCGCCTCGGCGCTGATCGCGCGCGGCGTGCTGCGCGACGTCGAACGCGTGCGCGACGGCCTGGCGGCGGTCGGGCTCGGCGAGCGCGGCGTGATGATCGAGACCGCGGGCGGCGGCGAGATCGCGGAGCTCGCCGACGAGGCGAACGAGATGATCGCCCGGCTCGGCGAGCGCGAGGAGGAGCGGGATGCGGCCGAGAGCTCGCGCCGCCACCTCGTGGCGGCCGTGTCGCACGACCTGCGCACGCCGCTCGCCGCGATCCAGGCACTGGGCGAGGCGATCGAGGACGACGTGGTCGACGACTCCGAGCGGCGCCGGTATCTCGCACTGATGTCCGTGCACGTGCGCGCGCTCGGCGCGCTCATCGAAGACCTCTTCGAGCTCTCCCGCCTCGAAGCCGGGGACATCGAGTGGTCGATGCAGCAGGTGCGCCTCGACGAGCTCGTGAGCGAGACCGTCGAGGCGATGCGCCCGGCCGCCGACGAGCGCGGCGTGCTGGTCCGCACGGAGGTGCCAGCCGGCATCGCGCCGGCGCACGGCAACCCCGAGAAGCTCCAGCGCGTGCTCTTCAACCTAATCCAGAACGCGATCCGCCACACGCCCTCGGATGGGAGCGTGGCCGTGCGGGCGCAGGCGAACGGGGCGAACGTGGAGGTCGAGGTGGCCGACACCGGCGAGGGCATCACCGGGCCCGACCGCGACAGGATCTTCGTGCCGTTCTTCCGGGGCGGCGGCGAGGCGCCGCGCACCCGCTCGGGAGCCGGTCTCGGCCTGCCGATCTGCCGCGCGATCGTCGAGGCGCACGGCGGCATGATCTGGCTCGAGGAGGCTGAAACAGGCGCGCGCGTCCGTTTCAGCCTCAAGCTCGCGGAGGTCACCTGACGTCGGGGACGGCCGGTCGAGCGCCTCGGGCAGGCGGTTAGGCCGCGGCCTTGACCGCCTCGCGCTCGCCCTCGTTCTTGACCTTGTCGCCCTTGTAGGGACCGGGCTTCGGTCGCACCTTGCCGCCGGGGAATGCCAGCCGCAGGATCGTGCGGTGCACGCTCCCGACCTGCTTGAAGAACGGGCCCGTGTTGTAGGGCAGCTCGTAGCGCTCGCAGATCTCGCGCACCCTCGGCGCGATCTCCCCGTAGCGGGAGCTCGGCATGTCGGGGTATAGGTGGTGCTCCACCTGGTAGCTGAGGTTGCCGCTCATCACGTGGAAGAGCGGGCCGCCGTCGATGTTCGCCGCCCCGAGCAGCTGGCGCACGTAGCGCCCGCCCTTGGTCTCCTGCTCGTACTCGTCCTTGGTGAAGACGTAGGTCTGATCGGGGAAGTGGCCGCAGAAGATGATCGAGTAGGACCAGATGTTGCGCACGAAGTTCGCGGTCAGGTCGGCCTTCAGCGCCGACTTGTAGCCGCGCCCGGCGGCCTCGATCACGTCGGCCTGGAGGTTGCGCTTCCACCTGCGCCGCCCCAGCCGGGTGCGCGGCTTGTTGCGATAGCCCTTCACGAGCTCAGCACCACCCGTCGCGAGCGCCGAGAGCGCGGGCCACGCCACGTAGTCCTTCACGATCTGTGCGCGCGCCTTGTGGCCCATGCCCTTCAGGTCCTGAAGGACCTCGTCCTTGCCCTTCTCCCCGGCGCGGATCGCGTCGAAGTCGAGGTCGTGGGTTGCAACGCCCCACTCGAACAGGCACATGAGCACGATGTTGTAGAAGGGCTGGGCGAGGTAGACCGGGTGCCACTTCTGGTGCGGGTCGATCCGCATGATCTCGTAGCCGAGGTCCTTGTCCTTGCCGAGCACGTTGGTGTAGGTGTGGTGCACGTAGTTGTGGGAGTGGCGCCACGCCTCGGCGGTCGATGCCGTGTCCCAGTCCCAGCTGCGCGAGTTGATCACCGGGTCGTTCATCCAGTCCCACTGGCCGTGCAGGACGTTGTGCCCGATCTCCATGTTCTCGAGGATCTTCGCGATCGAGAGGGACGTGGTGCCGGCGATCCAGAGCGGCTTGACCGGCGCCCCGAGCAGCATCACCCGGCCGAGCAGGGCGAGCTTGCGCTGCAGGTCGATCATCGAGCGGATGTAGGTGGAATCGCGCTCCCCGAGGTCGGCCTTCACCTCGTCGTGGAGGTCGTCGAACTCCTTGCCGATCGCCTCCAGCTGCTCGGGGGTCAGCTTGTGCAGCGGGTTCTCGACTTCGGTGTAGGTGCTGGTGGTCAACGGTGCTCCTTGGGATTCGTGTTCAAAGATCGATCTCGACGAGGCCTTCGGGGGCGCAGATGCAGGTTTGGATGTACTCCCCGCGGCCCCCGTAGACCTCGCCCGTGCGCAGATTGCGCACCCGGCCCTCCTTCAGGCTTCCGACGCAGGTGTGGCAGATGCCCTCACGGCACCCGAACGGGAGGTCGAGGCCCTGCTCCTCACCGGCGACGAGGATCGGGGTCTTGCCGTCGCAGAGCGCCTCGGTATCGCTGTGGCGGAAGAGGACCTTGCCGCCCTTGCCCTCCTCGACGTCGCCGCCGATGATCGGCTGGAAGCGCTCCATGTGCAGCCGCTCGCAGTCGGCTTCCTTCTCCCAGTGCCCGGTGTGGGTGTCGAGCACCTCGGCGGGGCCGGAAAGGAACGACTCGCGCTCGCGCCAGTCGGGGCACAGCTCATCGAGGTGGGCCGGGCCGAGCCGGCCCATCTTCTGCGTGTGCTGCTCGTGCAGCCGGAAGCCGGCGTTCCGCTTTTCGATGTCGCGCAGCTGCTCGCCGAAGATCACGTCGTCGGCGTGCTTGGCCGAGTGGATGTGGAGCACGTCGTGGAGCGCCTCGCGGCGGTCGAGGTCGCGGATCATCGACATGATCGGCGTGATACCGCTGCCGGCGCTCACGAAGAGGATCCGGTCGGGCATCTCCTCGGGCATCTTGAACGTGCCCTCCACCCCCCCGAGGCCGACAATCCGGCCCGGCTCGCCGTGCTTCACGAGCTGGGGGGAGACGACGCCCTCGTCCACGTTCTTGACGGTGATCGAGATGCAGCCGTCGGGGCGCCCGGGGTCGGAGGTCAGGGAATAGGCGCGCCAATGGCGGCGGCCGTCGATGTCGATCCCGATCCGCAGGTACTGGCCCGGCTCGTGGCCCTCCCACTTGTACCCCGGCTTGATCACCACCGTGGCGGCGTCCTCGGTCTCGGGCTCGATCGCCTCGATCCGCCCGCGCAGCTCGCGCGTGGACCACAGCGGGTTGATCATCTCGAGGTAATCGTCGGGCAGCAGTGGGGAGCTGAATGCCCGCACGGCGTCGAGAATCCGGCGCTGGATCGCCGGGACCTTGGGTGGAGCGCCACGTTCTGCCACGGCGAGACCGTACCCAAAAAATGAGAACGTGTGTCACACGCCCGTTCTCGGGCAGTAAGGTGGCCGCATGCGGGAAGGGGCAACAACCGCCAGGAAGTCGCGCGAGCAGGAGCTCGTTCGCGCCACGCGCATGCTCTTCGACCAGCGCGGCGGCCTCGACGCCCCGGTCGAGGAGATCGCGAACGAGGTGGGCATCCCGCGCGGGCTGATCTACCGCGTCTTCTCCTCCAAGGAGGAGCTCTACACGCTCACGGTGACCGACTACCTGGCCGAGCTCGGCGAGCTGATGGAGACGGCGGCGGAGGCCCCCGGGGCCCCCGAGACGAAGCTCCACCGCGCGATGGAGGCCTACGCCGGCTTCTGCGAGCGCTATCCGGCCTTCCTCGACGCCTCGCTCGCCCTGATGCGCGGGCCGGCGCGCCAGTTGAACGACAAGGTCTCCGAGTCCGTCTGGCTCCGGCTCGGGCAGGGCATGGCGGGCTCGATCGGGCCGCTTGCCCGGATCCTGAAAGAGGGCGCGGATGCGGGTGTATTCAGCATCGAGGACCCCGATTACACGGCGAACGTGCTGTGGACCCAGGCACTCGGCGCGATGCACCTGGCACGCATCAGGGTGGGTCTGCGCGAGGCCGCCCCCGGTATCCCGGAACTGTTCCCCGTCGCACCAGCGGATATTGTTGGCTCCTGCGTCGACCACGCTCTTGCCGCTGTACGAGCCCCACGCTGAGGCGTGAGGCTCGTTTTATTTTGGGAGGCAGGGGGTAGCTGATGCGAATGCTTATGCCCACTCAATCCGACACAGGCCTCCGATATGAGGTCACTTTTCCCTCTGCCACGGCCGCCAAGGACCAGGACGCGGAGTTCTGCGACATCGTCATCGATGACGAGACCCGGCGCATCCGCTTCCACGACTACGACGAGATCTACTCGATCCCCGGCCTCTACGAGCAGCTCTTCTACTACGAGCTGAAGTGCCAGTCGCCCACCGTGGTGTGCAATCGCCTCGAGGCTGCCGGGGCCGACTTCGACACGCTTCGCGTGCTCGACCTCGGCGCCGGCAATGGCATGGTCAGCGAGCGCCTGCAGGAGATGGGCGCCGACACCCTCGTGGGCGCCGACATCGTCGAGGAGGCCGCGATGGCCGCCGAGCGCGACCGTCCGGAGGTCTACGACGAGTACGTGGTCGACGACATCAGCGCTCCGGACCCGGAGAACCGGGACATTCTCGAGTCCCATGACTTCAACTGCATGGTCTCCGTGGCCGCCCTCGGTTTCGGCGACGTCCCGCCGGAGGTGTTCGCCGCCGCCTACGCCTACGTCAAGGAGGGGGGCTGGGTCGCCTTCTCGATCAAGGACGAATTCCTCACCGATGGCGACGGCTCCGGCTTCGCCCGGATGATCGCCCGCGCCATCGACTCGGGCGCGCTCGAGCTCGTCGACCGCCACGTGTACCAGCACCGCCTCTCGGCCGGCGGCGACGCGCTGCACTACGCCTCGGTAATCGCGCGCAAGCGCGCCGAGCTCAGGCCCTAAGCTTCGGTGCATGGGTAGCGAGCTCAGCCGCAGCTCCCGCGAGAAGCGGGGTTACCAGATGGTCGTGGCCGGCGGTGTCAGCGGAACGGTCGCGGTGGTGGGCTTCGTGCTCGCCGTGGTGGGCGTCATCGGCTTCGGCATCCCGCTGCTTGCGGCGATCATCGCCGCAGTCTGTTACTTCGTCTTCCGCCGCACAGTCTCCTAGCCGGCGGCCGAGATGGCCCAGGCGCACGACATCAAGCTGCACGTGCTCCCGCCCTCGCACCCCTGCAAGACGGCCGAGCAGGCACTCGCACACAAGGGCCTCGAGTTCGAGCGGATCGTGCTCACGCCAGGTCCGCACGTGAACGAGATGCAGGAGCTCTACGGCGAGGGCAACAGCACGGTGCCCGGCATGACGCTCGACGGCGAGACCGTGCACGGCTCGGTCGCGATCCTCGAGCGGCTCGAGGAGCTCGCGCCGGATCCGCCGCTCTACCCGGCCGAGATCGCCGAGGCGGTGCGTGAGGCCGAGCGCTGGGGTGATGCCGAGCTGCAGGATCTCGGCCGCCGGTTGCCCTTCGGGGCGATGCACTTCCGGCCCGAGTCGATGGGCAGCATGGGCGGTGGCGGGCCGCTCGACCCGCCCGGCACCGACTTCGCGATGAAGTACATCCACCAGGCCTGGCGCTACCACGGCATCACCTGTGCGCGGCTGGCCGACGACCTCGCCGGCCTGCCGGCCAAGATCGACCACGTCGACGACCTGGCCGCACGCGGGATCATCGGCGGCGAGTCGCCGACGGCGGCCGACCTCCAGATCGGCGCGACGGTACGCGTGCTCCTCATGGTCGGCGACCTGCTCCCGCTGCTCGCCGGCCGCCCCGCCGAGACCGTGGCGCGCACGTGGTTCCCGCAGTACGAGGGCGAGATACCCGCCGGCGCCTTCCCGGCCGGCTGGGTACCCACAGCGCCGAAGGCGCGAGCCTAGGGGTCGCGCTCGATCCGGCGCAGCACGCCGGCGTCCGCGCCCGGCCCGCCCAGCTCGACACCCGTCGGCAGCTCCATGTGGAGATCGCTCGATGGATCGAGCGCGACCCGTACGGGGCCCGTGCTGCACGAGAGCACGTGCCCCCCGCGCTCCCGGGCAGCGTCGATGAAGTGCAGATGCCATCCGGTGATCTCGAGGCCGTCGACATGGTCGGGGAAACGGAACCCGACCAGCGTGCCCTCGACGCCCGTGAAGTCGAACACGTGCTGGGTTGCAGCGGCCTCGGCGAGCGTCGGGTAGGGCGGCGCCTGGCGCGGGACCGAACGCGCGTGGACCCGCGCGAAGTGGCCGTCCACGCGCACAGCCGCGCTCGCACCGTGCCCGGCGAGGCGCTCGTCGAGCGCCGCCAAGAACTCGTCGTGGCCAAGTGGCGCGTCGAGCGCGAACTCGATCGCGGGCTCGAACGGCACCACCACGGCGAACGGGGTCTGGGACTCGGGTGCGATCGGGCTGATCGCACCGTCGGCGTCCGCCCGCAGGAAGCGGCCCTCCAGCGCGATCATCTCCCCGTCGAGGCCGTTCAGCGTGCCGAGGCCGAGGTCGCCGTGCTGGGAGAGCTCCGCGAAGGTCACGTCGCCGTCGAACGCGCCCTCCAGCAGCGCGCCGATCGTCGAGGTCTGGAACAGCACGTGCGGCTCGTGTTCGGCGTGCAGCCCCGCGCGGCGGACGGCCTCGACGTGGAGGCCGCCGATCATCCGTTCGTCGATCACGACGGCAGGTCGGCGGTGGACGCCGGCACGGACCAGGGGGCTGGGCGCCGGCTGATGTCGCGGTAAGCCACGGTCGTGCCGGCAAACTTGTCCTGCCAGCCCCGGCGGCGCGGGTCCGTGAACACGCCCAGCAGGCCGAGCCCGAACGGGATAACGGCAAGGGCGAGACCTATCACCCGCCTCACTGCGATCCGCAGACCCACCTCGTGCCCGCGCGGAGACTCAAGTTCAATGCCGACCACGCGCATCCCGAGTGTCTGGCCCACGAGGCCCCAGAAGAGGACGAAGTAGATGCCGCCCACCGTGATCCAGATGCCCGCGCCGAAGACGACCGCCGTTGCACTCGCGCTGTCGCCATCACCGACGAAGGCGCCGGCCAGCGACGCGATGACCGCCGAGAGGAGCAGGAAGCCTCCGTTCAGGGCGGCGATGTCGAGAACGAACGCGAGCAGGCGCGTGACCGGTCCGGCGTCGTTTGACTTCTCATCTCGCTGCTCGTGGAAGAGAGCGCCGCGCCCGACGCTCTCGGCGGCGGTGTCGAGCCGGCGGGTGGTCGTCTGCACCGAACGGACGAGGTCGCCGACCAGCCCGACGCCCTGCGCGGCCACCGCGGCGCGCACCTCCGGTGCCTCGGCGATCCGCTCCACGAGCTTCTGCACCTCGTCGCTCGCGAGCAGCCGCTCCCACACCTTGTCCACGAGCTCGGAGTCGAGCGCGTCGAGGGCGGCGCGTTCCACGGCCGGGCTCTCGAGCGCGCGCGCCACCGCCTCCTCCACCACCGGCCCCTCGAGCACCCGCTGGAGGGCGTGGTCGAATGCCTGGCTCTCGAGCGCGCGGATCACAGCCTCCTCGGCTGCCTGCTCCACCAGCTCGTCGATGCCGGCCAGCTCAGCGGCCCGCTGGGCCCCGCGCGCGCCGGTTCCGAGCAGCCGCGCGGGCAGCGGGAGCGCCCGCCGTCGTGGGGGTTCGGCCACTAGCCCACGCCGAGCGTCGCCGCGAGCTCGTCGAGCGCCTTGCGCTCGGCCTCGCTCACACGCTCGCCTCCAACACCGAGGAAGCCGCCCTCCTTGTGGGCGTTAGCGGCCGCCTCGGCCACGGTCAGCACGAAGCGCTTGAACGCCTCGGCCTCCTCGGGCGTGGCCTTCGCCTCCACGAGGTCGGTCGCCTCGCGCACGCGCGCGACAGTGATCGTGGCGGCGTCCTCGCCACTCGGCATCGACTTCGGATCGGCGTTGGGCGGGGATGCCACCAGCTCGTCGAGCAGCTCGCTCTCGCCGTGATGCTTGCGCGCCTCGGAGTAGGCCTTGCCGATGGCGAGGCTCTCGCGGATCGTGCCGCCGCGGCTCGCGGCCACCACCCGGACACCGGCGAACAGCGGCCCCTGCTCGACCGTCTGCCATTCCTCTGCGTTGAATTCGGCTTTCGTAGTCATGCGCCGACCCTATGCTTCTGCGCCGTGGCCCGCATCCTCCTCCTCACCCTGTCGTGCGCCCTGCTCCTCACCGCCTGCGGGGAGAAGGAGCAGACCCTCGGGCCGCCCGCGGCCGCCTTCGACATCGTCGGCACCTGGGAGGGCTCGCTCGAACAACGCGACATGGACCCATTCACGGTTCGCGCCACCATCCGCGACCTCGAGGCCGACCCGGCCGGCGCCGTGCGCTACTCCGGCCTCGACTGCCGCGGGGAGTGGACCTACCTCGGCAAGCGCGGCGAGGCCTTCCGCTTCCGCGAGGTGATCGACTCCGGGCGCAGCGAGAAGTGCAAGGGTCGCGGAGAGGTGGTGCTCACCCCGGATGTCGAAAAACTCGACTACGTGTTCACCGGCGGCGGCGTAGAGAGCCGCGGCACCATCACCCGCGAGTAGCGCCCCGCTCCCGCTCGTAAGCACCACGTGAAGACCGCCACGGGGTACTAGGGTGTCGCGATGCGCCAGCTCCTCCCGCTGACCGCCCTGGTCCTGGCCCTCGCGCTCGCGGCGTGCGGGGAGGACTCGCGCTCACCCGAGCCGCTCGGCGCACTCGAGGAGGGCATCGCGACCGAACTGCGGCGCGAGAACCGCGAGAACGGCGCGTTCTCACAGGTACTGCGGGTGCGCTGCCCCGGCGCGCCCCCGGGCTCCGGCGGCGGCCAGGTCGACTGCGAAGCCACCGTCCGCGCGCGGGCGTTCGTGTTTCGCGTCGACTACCGGGTCGATCTGGGCGAGGACGGCTGCTGGAGCGCCACGCGCACCGCGCTCGGCACCCTGCGCGGCAGCGGCCTCGATGCGCAGGAGCTCGACGATCCCGGTGAGCTCGAGGGGTGCATCGGATGAGCGCAGCAGCGGCGATGCCCGCAGGCGAGAAGACCTTCATGGGCCAGCCGCGCGCGCTGGTGACCCTCTTCCTGACGGAGATGTGGGAGCGCTTCTCCTTTTACGGGATGCGAGCGATCCTGGTGCTGTTCCTGGCGGCGCCGGAATCCGACGGCGGCCTCGGCTTCAGCGTCGCCGAGGCGGCCGCGCTCTACGGCCTCTACAACGCGCTCGTGTACGTGGCCGCGCTGCCCGGCGGCTGGGTGGCCGACCACATCACCGGCGCGCGCAAGGCGGTGCTCTACGGCGGCATCGTCATCGCGATCGGGCACTTCACGATGGCGCTGCCGGGCACCGCGCCGATCTACGTCGGCCTGCTCCTGATCATCCTCGGCACAGGCCTGCTCAAGCCGAACATGAGCGCCATGGTGGGCCGCCTCTACGCGGACGACGATCCCCGCCGGGACTCCGGCTTCTCGATCTTCTACATGGGCATCAACCTCGGCGCCCTGCTCGCACCGCTGATCTGCGGCTACCTCGGGCAGGAGGTGAACTGGCGCCTGGGCTTCGCCGCCGCGGGCGTCGGCATGACGCTCGGGCTCCTGCAGTACTGGATCGGCGTCCGCAGCATGGGCGACATCGGTACCGAGCCCGGGCAGCGGCTGAAGGATCACGAGCGCAGCAAGATCCTGCGCGGCGTGGTGGCGGGCGCCGCGCTCGGCCTCGCGGTGCTGCTCTTCGACGTGCTCGTGACCGAGATCTCCGCGGACCTGATCGAGAAGGTCATCGGGGTGTTGATCCTCGCCGTGCCGGTCGGCTACTTCGTGATGCAGTTCCGCAGGCCCGAGCTCACGGGCACCGAACGCAGTCGCCTGAAGGCGCTCGTGTACCTGTTCGCCGCCTCGGCCGTGTTCTGGATCCTCTACTGCCAGGCGGGCTCGACGCTGTCGATCTTCGCCGAGGACAAGGTGAACGACGAGATCCTCGGCATCTCGTTCCCGGCGAGCTTCTTCCAGTCGGTGAACCCGGTCTTCATCCTCGCGCTCGCGCCGGTGATGGCGTGGCTGTGGATCAGGCTCGGCTCGAGACAGCCCTCGACGCCGATCAAGTTCTCACTCGGCCTGCTGCTGGTCGGCTTCTCCTTCCTCGTGATGATGATGGCCGCCGACGCCGCGGGCGACGGGAAGACCTCGGCCATGTGGCTGATCGGCGTGTACTTCGTGCAGACCGTCGGCGAGCTGTGCATCTCGCCCGTCGGGCTCTCGACCGCCACCAAGCTCTCCCCCGCGTCGAGCGTCGGCACCACGATGGGCATCTGGTTCCTCTCGATCTCCGCCGGCGACGTGATCGGCGGCTACGTGGCGGGCCTGTACGACGAGATCTCGCTCGGCGTCTACTTCGGCCTGCTCGGCCTGCTGGCGATCGCCGCGGGCGTGCTGGTGGTGGTCGGTTCCAAGCACATCATCAAGCTGATGGACGGGCTGCGCTGAGGCGCTGACGAGAGTGATCCAGGCTCGCGCGCGAGCCGAAGTCAACTCGTGGCCGAAACCGCGGCAGCGCTTCCGGCGCCGACCTCCGCCGACTCCGAGCCGGTCGGCAGCCCGGTGCTCGACACCGTCCTCACCACCTTCGTGACGCTGGTTCCCGTGGTCGGCCTCGTCGCCGCCGGGTGGCAGCTGTGGGGCGGCGCGCTGAACTGGCACGACCTGGTGGTGCTCGTGGCCACATACATCCCCGCGGGACTGGGGATCTCGATCGGCTACCACCGCCTGTACACCCATCGCGCCTTCAAGGCCAACCCGATCGTGCGGGGAGTGGTCGGGGCCCTCGGTTCCGCCGCCCTCGAGGGCCCGGTGATCTCGTGGGTCGCCAACCATCGCAAGCACCACGCCTTCGCCGACCGCCACGGCGATCCCCACTCCCCGCACGTCGATCACGGCGGCGGGCTCCTCAACACCCTGCGCGGCCTCGGCCACGCCCACATGGGCTGGCTCTTCTCACACACTCAGCGCGGCGCCAAGGCGCGTTACGCGCCGGACCTCCTCAAGGATCCGGTCGCGAGGTTCATAGACCGAACCTGGGTGCTCTGGGTGGCGCTGGGGCTCGCGTTCCCGTTCGGGCTCGGCGTCGCTCTTACAGGAACGATCGCGGGCGGCCTCACCGGTCTGCTGTGGGGTGGGGCCGTCCGCATCGTCCTGCTCCACCACGCCACCTACTCGATCAACTCCCTCTGCCACGTCTTCGGGCGCCGCCGTTTCGACACCGGCGACGAGTCGCGCAACCTCGCCTGGCTGGCACCGCTCTCCTTCGGCGAGGCCTGGCACAACAACCACCACGCCTTCCCGCAGTCGGCCGCCCACGGCCTCGGCCGGGGCGAGTTCGACCTCTCCGCGGTGATCATCCGCGGGCTCGAGCGCACGGGACTGGTGTGGGACGTCGTGCGGATACCCGCCGAGCGACAGCTCACGAAAGCGGTTTAGGCTCCCCAGAAAGCGGCTATAACTCAGATCAAGAGCATCGCGAGGGAGTCAACCGACTCCCAGGTGCTCACGAGAGAAAGGCCCCGCAGTGACCGACGTACGTCTCACCGGGGCCATCTCAGCCGCGATGGTCGAGCTCTATGCCCAGTTCTACGGGCACGAGCGCACCACGGCCACCACCTACATCAACGACAACGTCGTTGTCTGCGTCCTCGAGGGCATCCTCACCGAGGGCGAGTCCTCCCAGGTCGCCGACGGCGACGGCAGCGACGTGATCGACGGGCGGGTGGCTTTCCAGGCCGAGAACCAGGACGAGTTCACCGCGGCGGTGGAGCGCCTCACGCACCGCAACGTGACCGCCTTCATGAGCGCCAACCAGACCGAGCCGGGGGTCGCATGCGAGCTGTTCTTCCTCGAGGCCCCGCCGGTGGCGGCCGCGGTCTAGCGCGATGGTCCGCCCCCGCAGCGACGAGGAGCTGATGGCGATGGTCCAGACGGGCGACGCAGAAGCGTTCGGAACTCTGTATGACCGGCATGCGAGCCGCGCCCTGCGCGTCGCCCAGTCGATAACTCACAGCTCGAGCCGCGCGGAGGACGCCGTCCAGGACGGCTTCCTCGCGATCTGGCGCGCCCGGGCGAGCTACCAGCCCGCGTCAGGCGCCTTTCGCGCGTGGGCGATGCGGATCGTCCGAAACAACGCGATCGACACCATCCGCTACGACGCCGCAGGACACCGGCCGAAGGCCGGAGGCGACGAGAAGTCCTCCGCTGTCATCGCCCCCGGGCCGGACCTCCAGGACGAGGCCATCACCCGCAACGAGAACGAGGCTTTGCGCGAATCGCTGCGCCGGCTGCCCGACGCCCAGGCCGAGGTCATCGGCCTCGCCTACTTCGGCGAGCTCACCCACTCCGAGATCGCGACGGAGCTCGACCTGCCGCCGGGAACGGTCAAGGGCCGGATGCGCCTTGGGCTCGACAAGCTCCGCAGAGAGATGGCGAGCGCCTCGGCCGACGTCGGCTAGGGGCGCATCTCGTAGGTGCCCGCCAGGGCGCGCACCTGCTCGAAGATCCGCTCCGCGCGGTCCGGGTCTGAGACCGGCGGGTTGATGCGGGCGGCCGCCCACTCGCGCTGGGCCTCGGTGGCCGAGGCCTTGCCGAGCAGCTCGCCGGCGTAGGCCGAGTAGTCGCGGACCAGCACGTCGAAGATCTGGTCGACCACATCCTGGTCGAGCTCCGCTATGGAGGCCTGCTCGAGGATCAGCTGGCCGTAGGGGATCAACGTGAACAGCTCGCCGAGCGTGAGCAGGTAGTCGAGGTCCTTCTGCTGGTCGCCGTCGGGCGGGGCCGTCTCGAGCAGCTTCGCGAGGCCCTCGGCCTGCTCGGTGAAGCGCGCGACGTTGGGCACATGGGACCACTCGGCGTAGGCGGCGTGCCAGTCGTGAAAGGACACCTTCGAGAGCCCGCGCGTCGGGCCCTGGTCGAACAGGAACGGGTCATCGACGGCATCGATGCGGGTCGGCACGGACTCGAACTCCGCCGGGTCGAACAGGTACTTCGCCATGAACTTGAGCACCAGCGCCATGTTCACGTGCACCGTGCCCTCGAGCTTCGGCAGCCCGCGGATATCGCGCGTGGCCATCTCGAAGTAGGTGTCCTTCTCGAACCCTTTCGCGGCGATCACGTCCCACAGCGCGTCGATCACGCGCTCGCCCTCGGTGGTCACCTTCATCTTCGTGATCGGGTTGAAGAGCAGGTAGCGGCGGTCCTCGGCGGAGGCGCTGCGGAAGTAGTCGATCGAGCGGTCGGAGAAGAGCTTCATCGCCACCAGCCGCGCGTAGGCGTCCACGAACGCCTGGCGCACGTGCACGAAGTCGGTCACGCGGTTGCCGTAGAGGATGCGCGCGTCCGCGTGGGTGATCGCCTCGTAGAAGGCGTGCTCGCAGATGCCGATCGAGGCGAAGCCGAGGTTGAACTTGCCGACGTTCACCGTGTTGAGCGCGGCGTCGAAGGCGGCGCGGCCCGTGTGGAGCACGTCCTCCTCGCGCACGGGGTAGTCCTCGAGGCGGAACTCCGACACGTAGTTCGAGGAGTTCACGACGTTCTTCACGAGGTTGTAGTTCGGGTGCTGGGAGTCGGCCGCGAAGAACACGTAGCCCTCCTCGCCCTCGATGTCGGCGCGGCGCCCGAACACCGACACCATCCCCGCCCTGTTGCCGTTGCCGATGTAGTACTTGCCGCCACTGGCACTGAAGCCACCCTGCCCGTCGGGCGTTAGCACCATGTCGGTGGAGTAGATGTCGGCGCCGTGCTCCTTCTCGGAGAGGCCGAAGGCGAAGATCGCCCCCTCGTCGAGCAGCGCCGCGGCACGCTCACGGGCCGCCGGGTTGGCGCTCTGCCAGATTGGCCCGAGCCCGAGGATCGTGACCTGCCACGTGTACCAGTAGTGCAGTCCGTAGAAGGCGCTGATCTCGTTGAAGGCACAGATGCGCGCGGTGTCCCAGCGCTTCTCCGCGCTTCCGCCGGCCTCGGCGGCGGGGGTCAGGAACGTGGCGAAGAGGCCCTCCTTCGCGATGAAGTCGAGGTAGTCCTGGTACCAGAGGTTCTCGTGGTCATCCGCCTTCAACCGCTCCTTGCCGCGCACCTCGAACCAGTCGATGGTGGCGCGCAGCAGGCGCCGCGACTCGGCGTCCAGATGCTGGGGGTCGTACGTGTTCGGGTTGAAGAGCAATCGCTAATCCTGGTCGCTGCCGGGAACCTATTCGCGCACGACCTTCTCCTCAGCCCGCTCGGGATCCGTGCCGGGCGCCACCTGCGACTCGATTATGCGCTCCTTGCCGCTCTCGCCCTCGAGGCTGATGTGGCTGCCGGGGCTGCCGTCCCAGCCCCCGTAGTCGAAGGTCACCGTGTCGTTCAGGGCGCCGGTCCTGATGTTCTCGCGTAAGAGCACCTGATCGCCCTTCTCATCCACCCGCCGCGCCAGCAGGTCGTACGTGCCGTTCGCCCCCTCGATCTGGAGCTTGTCGGTGCCGGGGTTCATGGCGAAGACCAGTCGCTTGCGCCTGGGGAGCATCGAGTCGCGCCTGAGAACGAACCCGTGGTCCGCGCCGGGCTCGGTGCGCCCGATCGAGATGGCCGAGGTGTCGAGTACGCGGTTTGAGACAAAGGAGAGCTGGTCGCCGACGGCAGAGACCCGGATCTTCACCGTCTGGCCCTTGGCGAGGCGCAGCCCGCGCACCGAGGCGTCGAAGGCCGGCCCCGTGATTCGCACGCCCTCCCCGCTCAGGCCGCGGCGGGTGCGATTGGCGAGCGTGATCGTGTAGGCGCGGCGGGCCGGTACGCGGTAGTAGGGCTCGCGCTTGATGTCATTGCCGCGCTGCTCGATCAACCGGATCGCCTCGGCCGCCGAGCCGAACGTGTTCACGAACGGCCCCTTCGGAAATCCGATCGTCCGCCGCCCGTCGCTCACCGCTACGCGCGCGTGCCGGCGGAGGCTCCCCGTGCTCGCCACCTCCACAGCGTCAACGGCAGGCTTCGGCGTGGGCTTCGGGGACGGTGGGGCCGGCGGCAGGGGTACGGCCGGCGGATCCTGCGGCCCGCCGACAACCTTGCAGAATGTGCACGGCTGGACGCCCTGGCCGGGGGTGGTCGGATAGAGGAAGAAGGTGCCCGACGCGGCGTCACCCTCATAGAGATCGACGTCCGCCTGCGGATTCACGGCGGTGTTGTACTGGAAGGTGTCGGCGACGGTGTCGATGATCACCTCCCGGTTCTGATTGGGGAAGTTGTTGTCATAGACCTTGATCGCCGACTTTCCCCCCGCCCGATCCTCGATCGCGTACGGCGTTATGGCGTGGCCGTCCACAAACTCCCGCTTGAAGATGGCGATCGTGTAGGTCTCGTCCTTGTTCGGGAGCTCCCTGCGCAGCGCCGCGAGGATCTCCTTGGGCGTGCCGTCGATCCCGCCATCCCCCACGCTGTCGAGCAACTGAAAGGTGAATCCGTAGGCGATCTCGCGCGCGATCGGGGTCTGGAACTTGAGGCCGAAGGTAGTGGGCGCACCGAACGGCCCGGGCGAGGCAGCGCCCGTGAAAAAGCGCAGCGCGGCCACCGAGAGGCCCATGCAGTGACCGCCGTCCATCGACTCGTTCGCCCGGTCCATCCACGCCCTGGCCGGAGGGGTCAGGGCGCAGTCATCAGCCGGCTCGGACCCGCACACGGCGTCGCCGAAGAGCCGGCGCATCTCGGCGGACCCGAGGTTCGGTTCGCCCTCGCCGCCGTAGTTCGGGAAGGAGAACCCGTCCGGCGCGGGGCGGAAGCCAGAGTCTGCGGGAGCCTGAGCCGCGGCGGCGGCGGGAAGGGCGACGGTGACGATGGCGACCACCAGAGCGGTCCGCCGAGCGATCACGGTGCCAGCTTCACCGGCAGCGTCTTCAGCTGGTTCGCGAACGGCGATTCGACGTGCTCGGGCTTGCCGTCGATCGCGATCCCCGGATACCGCTTGAAGGTCTCCTCGAGCAGGATCCGCAGCTCAAGGCGGGCGAGCGCGGTGCCGAGGCAGAAATGCCGCCCGCCCGCGCCGAAGGCCTGATGCTCGGTGGTGCGGCGCAGGTCGAAGCGGTCGGGATCCTCGAAGCGCGACTCGTCGCGGTTCGAGCTCACGTACCACATGACGACCTTGTCGCCTTCCCGGATCTCCTGGCCGTTCAGCACGCAGTCATGGGTGGCCGTGCGGCGGAAGTGGGCGAAGGCGGGAAACATCCGCAGCGACTCCTCGACGGCCTGGGGCACGAGCGCCGGATCGTCGAGCACCATCTTGCGCTGCTCGGGATCCTCCATCAGCGCGCGCATGCCGGAGCAGTAGGTGGCCTTGGTCGAGTCGTTGCCCGCCGCCATCAGCAGGAAGAAGCCCATCACGATCTCGTGCTCCTCGAGCCCTTGGCCGTCGAGCTCGGCGTGCACGAGCACGCTGGTCAGGTCGTCGGTGGGGTTCTCGCGGCGCTCCTCGATCAGCTTGCGGCAGCGCTCGAAGATCTCGGGCACGTCGCGCTCCATCACGACGGACGCGCCCTCCGGCGTCACGTCGGGGTCCCCGGCGCCGATCGCGGCGTTCATGAGCCGCGCCCAGATGATGTCGTCCGCTGGTGGAACGCCCATGAACGAGCCGATCACGCGCGAGACCACCGGCTGGGCGACGTCCTCGACGAGATCGCAGCGCTCGCGGCCCTCGAGGCCGTCGAGCACGCCTGTCGTGATCGCCCTGATCTCGTCCTCGTGCTCGGCGATCCGCTTCGGGGTGAAGCCACGCTGAAAAAGGGCCTTCAGGCGATCGTGCTTCGGCGGGTCCATCGCGATGAACATGCCCTGCTGGAGCTCGAGCGGGAGGATCGCGTTCGTGAGCGCGGTGATGCCGCCGACACCGGAGGAATAGGTCTCCCAGTCCTTGCTCACGGTGTGGACATCGTCGGCGAGCGTGACCGACCAGAAGCCCGCCTCCTCCGGGTACTCGGGCATGTGCGAGGTGAAATGCACCGGGCACTCGCGCCGCAGGCGCTTGAAGGTGTCGTGCGGTGGGCCCTCGAGCCAGAGCGGACGGTCGCCGACGATCAGCTCGTCGAGGGGGACCTGCTCCTCCTTGGACGTCGTCGGCTCCACCGCACCCGAGACTAGATCACGCGGCCGGGATCTGCTTGCGCAGGCGCAAGCCAAGCAGCGGGTAGATCGCGGTCGAGAGCACCGCGGCGCATACGAGCGACGCAGCCGTGACGGGGCGCATGTGGCCCCGGTCGACCGCGATGGTGGTGATGGCCACCACGACCGGCAGCGGAAGCCTGCCGGCGATCGCCGCGCAATACCCGCCGCGAGCGCGGCCGCGGCCCGACCGCCCGGTGGTTCTACGGCGACGCGAACCCGTCCGCGGCGCGCGGCCAGAACCACATCTACGGCTGGGTGCCGCGGCGGGTGGTGGGCGGCGCGCCGCGCCGCTGCTAGAGCGCCTGGACGTTGGCGGCCTTGGGCCCCTTGTCGCCGGCTTCCTCGTCGTAGGAGACCTTCGCCCCTTCGGCGAGGGTCTTGAAGCCGGAGCCGCCGATCTCGCTGTGATGAACGAAGAGGTCCTTGCCCGCCTCATCGGGGGTGATGAAGCCGAAGCCCTTCTCGTCGCTGAACCACTTCACGGTGCCTGTAGCCATGTTTTCCTCCATTGGTCTGTGCTGCAACGCGGAGGATGTAAAAAAACGCCGTGTGCCCACACTTGTTCCCGAGACGTGCTCGGCTGAGGAAGGAACCGTAACAACGCGCGGCGGGTAATTTCTTCTGATCGGACCGCTGACGCCCGATACGGGATCTCGAGGCGCGCGTCTCGCGCGCCGCGCGCGCGGGATTGGGATCGAGGCGCTGGCCCTCGTGGTGATCACGATCACGCTCCCGCTGCTCCTCGTCGTGGCGACGTTCCTCGACGCGATGCTGTGGCTGATCCGCCGCAAACCGTGGATGGGACTGCGGCTGGTGCTGATGGCGTGGTGGTTCCTGTTCGGCGAGATCCGCGGGATCGGAGGCCTGGCACTCATCTGGATCGCCTCGGCCGGGCGGGACTCGCACAAGCGCCGCTTCCGCGTGTACCGCCTGCGCCAGATCTGGGCGGGCGGGCACCTCGACGGGATCAGGCGGCTGTTCAATCTGCGCTTCGAGGTCGAGGGACTCGGGGACGTGGCCCCCGGCCCCGTGATCATCCTCATGCGCCACGCGAGCATCATCGACAACGCGATGCCCGATGCGGTGGTCGGCCGCGCGCACGGCATCGGCCTGCGCTTCGTGCTCAAGCGCGAGCTCCAGATGATCCCGACGATCGACATCGGCGGGCGCTGGGTGCCGACCAACTTCGTGCGCCGCGGCTCTGGTGACACGGCCGGCGAGCTCGGCGAACTGCGGACGCTGGCGGTCGACCTCGACCCGCACGAAGGGGTGCTGATCTACCCGGAGGGCACTCGCTCCACGCCGCCCAAGCTGGCGCGCGCGAAAGAGATCATCCGCGAGCGCCGGCCCGAGCTGGCTCCGCTCGCCGACCGACTGCAGCACGTGCTCCCGCCGCGCCTCGGCGGCACGCTCGCGCTGCTCGAGGAAGGGCACGGAACCGACGTTGTGATCTGCGAGCACGTGGGCCTCGACGGCTTCGAGAAGGTCTCGGACATCTGGGCCGGCGGCCTCGTCGGCACGACGGTGAAGGTTCGCTTTCGCCGCTATGCGGCCACCGGGATCCCCACTTCACGGGAGGAGCTCACCCGGTGGGTGTACGAGCGCTGGCTCGAGCTCGACGACTGGGTCGGGGAAGCGCGCCGTCAGTGACACAGCGTTAGGCCTGAGCAGGGCGTGGTCAGCGCTTGCCCTGCCCCCGGTACAGCCCTCCGAAATCAGTCCGGACCGTCAGCCCAGCGCCGCAGCCCGGCGTGGTTCTGGGCTAGATCCACGGTGAGGATCTGATCCTCCACCGCAGCGGGGTCGAGCTCGGTCGCCAGTTCGTCCCGCACCGTGCGCACGTAGCCATCGCAATCCAGGGAGGTGGCGAGCTCGGCGTGCCGGCGCACGGAGCTCGCGGCTGCGTCGAGGTGCTCCATGGCGTCCGGGACGGCACCGAAATGAGGGAGGCCGAGCCAGGTCGGCTCCCTCTCGATGACCTGGCCAAGCGAGTTCAGCCAGACCTCGATGTCGATGTCGGGGGGCGGCGTGGCGGGCAGCAGAGGCCCGCCTTCCCAGAGGCGGGTGGCGGCCAGGTCTCCGACGAAGGCGCGACCGGTTGCCTCATCGAGGTAGGCCACGTGGTGGCTGGCGTGCCCCGGTGTGTCGAGTACGCGGTAGCCGTGCACCGATTCGCCGCCGTCGAGCGGGTGGAGGTTTTCCTCAGGGATCGGAGTCAAGGAGCCGAAGCGTTCGTCGAACGTCGCGCCGAAGACGCGTCGGGCGCTGGCCTCGAGCCGTTCGGGGGAGGCGAGGTGGCGAGCGCCGCGGCG
>JACCYP010000322.1 GCA_013696425.1 Thermoleophilaceae bacterium | reverse complement strand
GCGCACGGTCGGCGCGCTCGAGCCCCATCCGGTCGATCGTCTCCGGCTCCACGAGGCCGCCGTCGTCGGAGAGCCCGGCCTCGGCGGCGGCAAGGGTGTCGCGGAGCTCCTCAGGCGCCGGCCGCAGGTCCGGCGCCGGGTCCAGCGCGGCGTCGATGCCCAAGCAGAGCTCCGCAGGGAGGTCGGGGCGGGCGCGCTCGAGCGCGAGAAGGCGCTTGCCCATCCGGCGGGCGGTGGCCGCGGGAGTCCGCGCGCGCACCGGGTTGGTCCCCGTCCAGCCCTCGTACAAAGTGAGCGCCAGGGAATAGACGTCGGCCGCCGCGCTCACGCGGTGCCCCTCCGCCTGCTCGGGAGCCATGTACGCAAGGGTGCCGACCACATCGCCGGTCTGGGTCACGGGATCGGCGCTGGCCAGATGGGCGACGCCGAAGTCGGCCAGCTTCGCGAAGCCCGCGCCGGCGGCCGGCTCGGAGACCACGATCACGTTCGCCGGCTTCACGTCGCGGTGCACCACGCCGTGCGCGTGCGCGTGCGAGAGGGCGTCGCAGAGCGCGGAGCCGATCCGGGCCACGTCGCGGTCCGAGAGCGCCCCGGCCCGGTGCAGCTCGCCGAAGGTACGGCCCTTGACCAATTCGGACACGAGATATGCCGCGCCGCCATCGGCGCCGAACTCGTACAGCGCGACGATCCCCGGGTGGTTCAGGCGGGCGGCCGCGAGCGCCTCGCGCTCGGCCCCCCGCGAGGCGCCCGGATCGTCGCCGTGCGCGATCACCTTGAGCGCCACGTCACGCTGCAGGCGCTCGTCCTCGGCCAGCCAGACCACGCCGAATCCGCCCTGCCCCAGGCGATGGACCAGCCGGTAGCGGTCGAGCACGACGTCGCCTTCGCCGGCCGGCAACGGTTCGGAGGGGAGGTTCAGAGTGCGTTCCAACTCAGCTCCTGATTCGGCATCCCCTGGTGGCTACCTTTCACTGCCCTTAAGGCAACCGAGCCAGGGTTCATACTCCGAGTGCCGAAAGAGGGAACCGTGTCCTTCCTGGAGCCTGACGAACACAACCAGCGCCGGTCCGGCGGAACGGCCACGCGCCGGCCTTCTAGGTCGGGCGGAGGTGGCTCCAATGGTGACGGCGTAGACCCCCAGACGCTGATGATGCGCCGCACGATCGCGGGCGTCGCGGGCGTGATCGTGCTCATCCTGCTGGTGCTCGGCTTCCGCGGCTGCCTCGACGCGCGCAAGGAGCGGGCGTTCAAGGACTATGCGCGCGACACCAGCGCGATCGTTGAGGAATCCAACCAGCAGTCCGAGGCGCTCTTCGGCCTCCTGCGGGGGGATCAGCAGGGGGGCAGCAACGTCGATATCGGTAACAACATCAACGGCTACCGCGTCGATGCGGCACGGCTCGTGGACCGCGCAAAGCGGCTCGAGCCGCCGGACCAGCTGAAGACAGCGCAGGTCCAGCTCGTCGACACGCTCGAGTTCCGCCGCGACGGCATGGCCGCGATCGCCACCCAGATCCCCACGGCGCTCACGGGCAAGAACCGCAGCCAGTCGACGCAGAAGATCGCGGCGCAGATGCAGAACTTCCTGGTGAGCGACGTCATCTACTCCCAGAAGTTCCTCCCCGAGCTCCAGGACTCGCTCAAGGCCGAGGACCTGCTCGGAACAGTCCAGGTGCCCAAGAGCCAGTTCCTGCCCGACATCGACTGGCTGCGACCGGTGAAGGTCGCCAGCGAGATCGGCTCGCTTGGAAGCGGTGGTGGCGGCGGGGGCGACAAGGACAAGGCCGCCGCGCCCGGCCTGCACGGCACGGGCGTCACGGGCGTGACCGTGAACCCGGGCGGCACGGCGCTCCAGGCCGGCGGTGCGAACACGATCGCCGCGAGCGGCAACATCAAGTTCGACGTCCAGATCGCCAATCAGGGCGAGAACGAGGAGTCGGACGTGAAGGTGAAGGTCTCTCTGAAGGCCGAGGGGGCCAAGGCGACCAGCGTCGAGGAGACGCTCGACTCGATCGCCGAGGGCGAGACCAAGACGGTGTCGGTACCCCTCGCCGAGACCCCGCCGATCGGCAAGCCCGTGGAGATCACGGTCGAGACGCTGCCGGTGCCGGGCGAAGAGAAGGTCGATAACAACAAAGAGACCTATAACGCCGTGTTCTCGCGGGCCTAGCGGCTCGCTCGTTACCCTGCGCGGCTCATGGACGAGCTGACCTCCACCGTCGGGATCGTTGCCCTCGCCGCCGCCGTGCTGGCGTTCGGCGCGCTCGTGCTCGCCTTCGTCCTGGCCGTGAAGCTGCGGCGCCTGCGGGCCGCGCAGAGCGCCGTCCTCGGCGAGACCGAGAGCCGTGACCTCGTGGCCCACTCCGAGGAACTGGGGCGCGGATTCGCGGAGCTGCGCGCCTGGGTCGAGGAGTCGGTCACACGTGTCGAGGAGCGGATGACCCACGACGAGGCGCGCACCGACGGGTGCATCACCTTCCGCGCACTCGTGCGCTACGACGCCTACGGTGAGATGTCCGGCCACCAGTCGAGCTCCCTCGCGCTGCTGGATTCGCATCGCAACGGCGTGGTCGTGTCCTCGATCCTCCACCGCGAGCAGGCGCGCGTGTACGTGAAGCAGATCGAGAACGGCGAGTCCGAGCTCGAGCTCTCGCCTGAGGAGCGGGACGCAATCGACACCGCGCTCTCGGCCGCGACCGCCTGAGCCATGCGGGTCGCCTTCCTCGGCCCGGCGGGGACCTACACCGAGGAGGCACTGCGCTCCGCCCCGCCGCCGGAGGACCACGAGCCTGTGCCCTACGCCACGGTTCATGACGCGGTGATGGCCGTGCACGAGGGCGCGGCCGAGCGGGCGCTCGTACCGATCGAGAACTCGCTGGAGGGCGGCGTGGCCGCGACGCTCGACGCCCTCGCGGGCGAGGCGTCCGACGTCCGGATCGCCGGCGAGGTGATCATGCCCATCCGCCACGCTCTGGTCGCCGGGCGTGAACTCGCGCTCGACGAGATAGAGGTGGTGGTCTCCCACCCGCAGGCCACGGCACAGTGCGCCGGCTTCCTGCGCGAGCGCCTTCCGGGGGCGCAGCGGCGTGCGATGACCTCCACGGCGGAGGCCGTTCGGGCGGTAGCCGGCGGTGGTGAGCCGTGGGCGGCACTCGGGTCGGTGCTCGCGGCCGAGCTCTACGGCGCCACAGTGCTCATGGAGGGGGTCGAGGACGGCGCCGACAACCTCACACGGTTCGTCTGGCTCGCACGCGAGGGATCGGCCCCACTCGGGCAGCCCGACAAGACCTCGATCGTGTTCTGGGGCTTCAACGACGAATCGCCCGGAGCGCTGGTGGCGATTCTCGCCGAGCTCGCCGACCGCGGCATCAACCTCACCAAGATCGAATCGCGGCCGGGCCGGGTGCGCCTCGGGCACTACAAGATGTTCGCCGACCTCGAGGGCGGCGAGGGCGAGGAGCCGGTCGTGGCCGCGCTCGACGCGGTGCGCGGGCACGTGGACACGCTGCGCGTGCTCGGCTCCTACCCGGCTGCCACCTAGGCCGGGTGACACGGCCGGTAGGCCCTGGGGGCCATGGCAGACCGCGGCTTCGGACTCGACTGCCGCCTCATCGCCTAGACTGCCGCGCACCGTGGCCGTTCATCTTGCCCCGGAAGTTCCTTCGCCAGACGGCGCGCTGATCGGTGAGCGGCCCGACCGGCGTGGGAACACCAACGGCCGCGTACTCGTACTGAACGCCTCGTACGAGCCGATCAACGTCTGCACCATCCGCCGCGCGACGGTGCTCGTGCTCAAGGAACGCGCTGTGATCCTCGAGTCCTCACGGCGCTCGCTGCACGCAGAGTCACTCACGCTGCCGCGACCGCTCGTGATCAGGCTGGTCACCTACGTGCGCATCCCACGCGACGCGCACCGGCGCAAGATCACCCGCCGCGCTGTTTTCGCCCGCGACTCGTGGACCTGCCAGTACTGCGGCTCGGTGCGGAACTCGCTCACCGTGGACCACGTGATCCCCCGCTCGAAGGGCGGGCCCTCGTCGTGGGAGAACATCGTCACCTGCTGCGCGCCGTGCAACCGGCGCAAGGGCGACCGCCTGCCGCGCCAGGCGCGCATGCACCCGGCCAACAAGCCGAAGGCGCCGCACCCGCACGTGTTCGTGCAGGTGGCCACGCCCAAGGTGCCGGCCGTGTGGCGCACGTACCTGCGCGCGGCCTGAGCCGTTCGTAGGAGAAGAAAGAGGCGCCGAGGGTCACGTTCCCTCGACGCCTCTCGCGAACTTCTTGCACTGGACTGGCCGGCGGCGGATCCTGACGGCCGGAGGGACAACTCCCGACCTCCGCTGGTGCCGGCGGTGAACCGGTTGGACTCCGCTAAACGGGTCCAGCGTCCGACCTAGCGGCCGGTCACCTCCAGCGTCCCATTAAGACTGTCACTCAATTTAGGACCACCTCCTTTCCCTGGTCCGCGTATCTAAGCAAACGCTGGGGTCGGCCTTGCGCCTACTTGCTCAGGTCTCGGGGTCAGGCTCGGGGGGCTCGAGCCCATCGCCGTTCTCCGAAGCCGGCGGCTCCATGTCGAGCGCCTCCTCGACCACGGTGCCGGCTTCCGTGGAAGCCTCCATCACAAGTGCGACGGCGCTCACGAGATCGTCCTCGCGGAGGTTCATCACGCGCACGCCCTGAGCCGGGCGGCCCTGCTGGGAGATCCCCTTGACGCTCGTGCGCTGGACCATCCCGGTCTGGGAGATGAACACGAGCTCCTGGTGCTCGCGGACGATGAGTGCGTTCGCGACGCCGCCCTTCTTCTCCGTCAGGTGGATCGTCTTCACGCCCATGGTGCCGCGGCCCTTGACGGGATAGTCGGCGATCGGCGTGCGCTTGCCGTAGCCGTTCTCGGTCACCACGAGCAGCTCGGTGTCGTCGCGCGCGATGTCCATCGCGAGCACGCAGTTCTCCTTCTGGGAGACATTCATGCCCTTCACGCCGGCGGTGCTGCGGCCCATCGGCCGCGCCTTCTCCTCGTTGAAGCGCGAGGCCTGACCGGAGCGGGAGACCATGATGATGTCGTCCTCGCCGCTCGTGCCGCGTACGGCCACGAGCTCGTCGTCGTCGCGGATCTTGATGGCGATGATGCCGTCCGCCTTAATCGGCGTGTTGTAGTCGAGGAACTCCGTCTTCTTGACCTGGCCCTTGCGCGTGGCGAAGACGAGGTACTTGCTCTCCGTGAAATCGCGGGTCGAGAGCACGGACTGGACGAACTCGCCCTCGCGGAGCGGGAGCACGTTCACCAGTGCGCGGCCCTTCGCGGTGCGCGATGCCTCGGGCAACTCGTACACCTTCTGGCGGTAGACCTTGCCGCGGTTGGTGAAGAACAGGAGGAAGTCGTGGCTCGAGCACACGAAGAGGTGCTCGATGTAGTCCTCGTCCTTCATGTCCATGCCGGTGACCCCCACGCCGCCGCGCTTCTGCTTGCGATAGGTCGCCAGGGGCAGCGACTTGATGTAGCCGGACTTCGTGATCGCGATCACCATCTGCTGGTCGGCGATCAGGTCCTCGATGTCGATGTCGGCCTCGGAGTGGGTGATCTCCGTGCGGCGATCGTCGCCGTAGGCGCCCTTTATCTCGGCGAGCTCCTCCCTGATGATCGAGAGCACGCGCTCCTCGTCGCCGAGGATCTCGCGCAGCTCCCGGATCCGCTCGATCAGCTCGGCGTGCTCCTGTTTGATCTTGTCGGCCTCGAGAGCGGTGAGGCGCTGGAGACGAAGGTCGAGGATCGCCTGGGCCTGGATCTGGGACAGGCTGAACCTGTCCATGAGGGCGCTGCGGGCGGTCTCCGGATCCTTCGAGGCGCGGATCAGCTCGATAACGGCGTCGATGTCCTCGAGCGCCACGAGCAGCCCCTCGAGGATGTGCGCACGCGCTTCCGCGCGTTCGAGCTCGAACTTGGTCCGCCTGACGACCACCTCCTTCTGGTGGTCGATGTAGGCGGAGAGGATCTCCTTCAGCGCCAGGGTCTTCGGCACGCCGTCGACGAGCGCGACCATGTTCACGCCGAAGGTCGACTGCATCTGGGTGTGCTTGAAGAGCTTGTTGAGCGCCACCTTGGGGATGACGTCGCGCTTCAGCTCTATCACCAGGCGGATCTCGCCCTTCGCGGACTCGTCGCGCAGGTCGGAGATCTCGGGGATCTTCTTGTCGTGGACCGCGTCGGCGATCTTCTTGATCAGCCCTCCGCCGTCACCGCGGCCATCGCCCTTGCTCACCTGGTAGGGCAGCTCGGTGACGATGATCGCCTCCTTGCCCTGGCGCAGCGGCTCGATGTGGGCCTTGGCCTGGATCACGACGCGCCCACGGCCGGTCTCGTAGGCGTCCTTTATGCCCTGCCAGCCGACGATCGTGCCCCCCGTCGGGAAGTCCGGGCCCTTAATGTGGCGCATCAGCCCGGCGACGTCGATCTCCGGGTCGTCGATCATCGCGATGGTGGCGTCGACGGTCTCGCGCAGGCTGTGGGGCGGGATGTTCGTGGCCATGCCAACCGCGATGCCGGCGGAGCCGTTCACGAGCAGGTTGGGGAAGCGGGCCGGGAGCACCACTGGCTCGAGCGTCGAGCCGTCGTAGTTGGGCCCGAAGTCGACGGTGTCCTGGTCGATGTCGCGCAGGAGCTCGCCGGCGAGCCGCTCCATGCGGCACTCGGTGTACCTCATCGCCGCCGGCGGGTCGTTGTCCACCGAGCCGAAGTTGCCCTGGCCGTCCACGAGCGGCCCGCGCATCGCGAAGTCCTGCGCCATCCGGACAAGCGTCTCGTAGATGGCCGAGTCGCCGTGGGGGTGGTACGTGCCCATCACGTCGCCCACCACGCGGGCGCACTTGCGGTACGGACGGTTCGGTGCGAGGCCGGCCTCTGACATCGAGTAGAGAACGCGGCGGTGCACCGGCTTGAGGCCGTCGCGAACGTCGGGAAGGGCCCGGCCCACGATCACGCTCATGGCGTAGTCGAGGTAGGAGCTCTTCATCTCCTGCTCGAGCTCGAGCGGTTCGATGTTCCCGCCGCCGATGATGTCGGCTCCGTTGGCCATTTCTACCTCACCTCACCCAAGCTAGACATCGAGATTTGCCACGTCCCTTGCGTTTTCTTCGATGAACACTCTGCGTGGCTCCACCTGGTCCCCCATCAGCATCGAGAAGATCTGATCGGCGGCTGCGGCATCCTCGACCGAGACCTGCATCAGCGTGCGCGAGTCGGCGGCCATCGTCGTGTCGTAGAGCTGGTCGGCGTTCATCTCGCCCAGGCCCTTGAAGCGCGTGATCGGCACGCGGTGGCGCGCGACGTCGAGCACAGCTCGGCGGAGATCCTCGAAGGACAGCGCACGCTCGGTCTTGTCTCCGAGGGTGACTTCGAAAGGAGGCGTTCCCGCCATTGCACCCAGCTCGCCGTGCACGCGCAGGAACTGTGTGTACGAAGAATCCGAGAAGAGCGCCTTTGCGAGGTGATGGGTGGTCGCGGTGCCGGTGCGGCGTTCGATCACCCGGACGGTGAGTTCGTCACCGGCGTCCGAGAGCAGCTCCGTCTCGTAGGGCTCGCCCTCGGGGTCCTCGGCCTTGAGGATCTTCGCCACGTCGGCGGCGCCTTCGGCAGCCTCGTCGAGGATCTGGGACTCCTCGAGGAACGTGATCGCCTGATGGCCGAAGTCGGCGCGGAGCGCGGAGGCCCAGCCCTCGTACTGCTTGAGCAGGCGGCCGTACTTCTGCCAGCGCGCGGTCGTGAGCTTGAACTCGTTGCGCTTGCGGTCGCAGAGGGCCATCTTCTCGAGCTTGTCGCGCAGGAGGAACTCCTCGAGCTCGGACTCCTTCTCGATGTAGAGCTCCTGGTTGCCCTGCTTCGCCTTGTACAGCGGCGCCTTCGCGACGTAGACGAACCCGGCCTCGATCAGTTCGGGCATCTCGCGGAAGATGAATGTGAGCACGAGCGTGCGGATATGCGCGCCGTCGACATCGGCGTCCGTCATCAGAATCACCTTGTGGTAGCGGGCCCGCTCGATGTCGAACTCCTCGCGGATGCCCGTGCCGATGGCCGTGATCAGCGCCTGCACCTCGTTGTTCCCGAGCACCTTGTCGATCCGGTTCTTCTCGGCGTTGATGATCTTCCCGCGCAAGGGGAGCACCGCCTGGGTGTTGCGGTCGCGGCCCTGCTTCGCGGAGCCGCCGGCGGAATCGCCCTCGACCACGAACAGCTCGGCCAGGGCGGGGTCGCGGATCGTGCAGTCGGCGAGCTTTCCCGGCAGCGTCGAGTTCTCGAGCGCGGACTTGCGCCGCGTGAGGTCGCGTGCCTTGCGGGCCGCCTCACGCGCACGAGAAGCGGAGATCGCCTTCATGATGATCTGACGCGCCTCCTTCGGGTTCTCCTCGAAGAACTCGGCGAGCCCCTTGTTCACGGCCTGCTGGACGAAGCCCTCGACCGGCGGGTTGCCGAGCTTGGTCTTCGTCTGGCCCTCGAACTGGGGGTCGCCCACCTTCACTGAGATGATCGCCGTGAGGCCTTCGCGGACATCCTCGCCGGCGAGGTTGTCGTCCTTCTCCTTGAGGTCGCCGCTCGAGCGTGCGTAGGCGTTCAGCGTGCGCGTGAGCGCGGACCGGAACCCGCTCAGATGCGTACCGCCCTCGTGCGTGTTGATGTTGTTGGCGAAGGAGAGCAGGGACTCCTGGTAGGAGGTGTTCCACTGCAGCGCGACCTCCACCTCGCCGATGTCCGACTCCTCGGTGAGGTAGGCCACCTTCTTCCCGATGGGCTCCTTGGTGCCCTGGGAATGAAGGAAGGTGACGAAGTCGCGGATGCCGCCGTCGTACTTGAAGGTGGTGGCGAAGCCCTCGCCGCGCTCGTCCTCGAACTTCACCTCGAGGCCGCGTGTGAGGAACGCCATCTCGCGGAAGCGCTGCTCGAGCACGGTGCGGTCGTACTCGACCGTCTCGAAGATCTCGAGGTCCGGCATCCAGGTGATGGACGTGCCGTGGCGGTCGGACTTCGCACCCTTCTTGAGGTCCCCCTGGGGGGCGCCGCGCGCGTATGACTGGGTCCACTCGTGGCCCTCGCGCCAGATCGTGAGGTTCAGCCATTCCGACAGCGCGTTCACCACGGACACGCCGACGCCGTGGAGACCGCCCGAGACCTTGTAGCCGCCACCGTCGCCGAACTTGCCGCCGGCGTGGAGGACCGTGAGCACGACCTCCGCCGCGGGGCGGCCCTGCTTCTCGTGCATCTGTACGGGGATGCCGCGGCCGTTGTCGGTCACGGTGACCGAGTTGTCCGGATGGATCGTGATCTCGACGCCCGTGGCCTCGCCGGCCAGGGCCTCGTCGACCGAGTTGTCCATCACCTCGTAGATCAGGTGGTGCAAACCGCGCTGGCCCGTCGAGCCGATGTACATGCCCGGGCGCTTGCGGACCGCCTCGAGACCCTCCAGAACGGTGATGTCGGAAGCGCCGTAGCTGCCTTCCTTGCCCTTCTCGGTAGCCAACGGCTTCCTTTCTCCTTACATGAGACTGGCCCCGGTCTCGGAGGCGTTCCGAGCGGCCGGAGCCAATGGTTCTGACGAGGTCAGATAGTAACAGGGGCGGGCGACATAACTCCGCTCTGGGAGCGCAAAAGTCCCCGCAAATCCCGTAAAAATTCGTTACGGATCAGCGACGTTTCCTCGTGCCGCCGGAAACGGTCCGGATCGAGGCCACGGCACCCTCACCCAGGGCCGCGTTCAACTGCTCAAGGAGCTCGAGCGACATCAGCCGGATCTCCTCCGCCCAGACCGCGTCCTCACACTCGAGCACGAGCTCCCCGGCGCGTTCGGAGACGGGCCGGGCGCGCTGGGCGAGCGCCTCGCCCACGGCCTGCGGCCAGACCTTCTGCACGCGCCCGAGGAGGGTTGGCGGCGCGAGCCCGGCGGTCATCTTCTGGAGCGCCGGCCCGAGGCCCCGTGGAGCGAGCCGCCGCATCACTGCGTCCTCGGGGCCCAGGTCCGAGCCGCGGTCTTTGAAGACCCCCGGAGCATCACGCAGGCGCAAGCTCCTGCCGGACCTCGCCGGCGGTCACGGCCGCGGTCACGGCGTCCTCCACGCCCGGGATCGCTTCGGCGTCGGTGGTCGTGATCACGGCCTGGCCCTCGGACTGGATCAGCTCGACCAGGCGCTCGCGGCGGGCCGCGTCGAGCTCTGACACGACGTCGTCGAGGAGCATGAGCGGAGCCCGGCCGCGCTCCGCCAGCAGCACGTCGCGCTCGGCGAACAGGAGCGCCAGGAGGGCGAGCCGCTGCTGGCCCTGGGAGCCGTATGCCCGCAGCGGGCGGCCCTCGTGGGCGAGCACGAGCTCGTCACGGTGGGGCCCGTGGCCAGAGAAGCCGCGCTGCAGGTCGGATTCCCGCGCTTCGTGGAGCTCCGACTCGAGGCCGGCGGCATCGGCTGCCTTGGAGCGCGGGCGGTAGGTGAGCGTCGCCTCGCCCGGGAGACCGAGCTCCGCAGCCAGTCGGCCAAACGGTGGCGTGAGCAGCTCGACCGAGTGCGTGCGGTCCTCCATCAGCACGATGCCGAGCCGCGCGAGCTCGTGGTCCCAGGCGTCGAGCGCCGAAGGCCCCGAGCGGCCTGCGCGCACCCGCGCGAGGAGCGCGTTGCGCTGCGCGAGGGCGCGGCCGTACTCCGTCCGGTTCTCGGCGCGCGCCGGCCGCAGCGCCGCCACGAACTGGTCGAGGTGGGCGCGGCGCGAGCCCGGCGGACCCTTCACGAGCTCGAGGCGATCGGGCAGGAACACGCTCACGAGCGGCCGCGCCGTGGCGCCGGACAAGCGCTCGACGCGCGCGCCGTCGATCTTCATCAGCTTCGGCTCACCCGGCTCGAAACCGACCTCGATCCGGTGCGCGCCGTCCTCGCCCTCCACCTCGATCACACTGCGCGCCGCCGCGGCCCCGAAGCGCAGCATCTCGCGCTCGTTCGAGGTCCGGCACGAGCGCCCGGTCGCGCCGAAATAGAGGGCTTCGAGGAGGTTGGTCTTACCGGCGCCGTTGGGCCCGTGCAGCAGGGTGAGGCCCTCGCCGAGGGTCAGCTCAGCGCTCTCGTAGTTCCGGAAGTCGCGGAGGGTGAGGCGCTTTACGAGCACCGCTGCCGGCCGCTCAGACGTTCAGGCGGATCGGCATGACGAGGTATGTGAAGTCCCCACTCTGGATGAGGCCCGGCCGCAACGGGCTGATGAGCTTCAACGTGATCTCGTCGGACTCGGCGCTCTCGAGGCCCTCGCGGAAGAACTCGGGGTTGAACCCGATCTCGAATGGTTCGCCCTTGAACGGAATCGGTATCGACTCCGAGGCCTCGCCCACATCCGGGGTCTGCGCGGAGATCTCGACGCCGCCGTCCTCGAAGCGCAGCCGCAGCGGCGCGTTCTTCTGCGCCAGCAGCGAAATACGGCGCACGACGTCGAGCAGCTCCGGCCCGCTCACCGCGAGCTCGTGCTCGAACGATTCCGGCAGCAACTGACGGTAGTTCGGGAATCGACCTTCCACCAGGCGCGAGGAGAGCACCACGCCGCCGGCGCTGAACACGACCTGGTTCTCGAGCGCCGTGACCTCGATCTCGTCGCCGCCCTCGCCGGCCACGCGCGTTAGCTCCTGAAGCGTGCGCGCCGGCACGTTCACCTCGAGCGATCCCGCCAGCGGCTCGGCGAGCTCGGTCTCCTTCACGCTCAGGCGGTAGGAGTCGGTGGCGACCATCCGCAGCTCACGCTCGTTCGCCGACACCAGTACCCCGGTGAGGTGAGGGCGGGTCTCGTCCCGGGAGGCGGCCCGCGCCACGCGGTTGATGGTCTCGACGAACGCCTGTGTCGGGACCCGCAGGGGCTCGCTCCCGGCCTCGGGCAGGTTCGGGAAGTCCTCGGGCGGCAGGGTGCGCAGGTGGAACTTCGCCGAGCCGGCCACCACCTCGACGTCGCCGTCGCCCGCCCTGTGCTCGAGCGTGACCTGGTCCTTGGGCAACGAGCGGACGACGTCGAGCAGCAG
The DNA here is from genome assembly GCA_013696425.1 of Thermoleophilaceae bacterium. Classification (GTDB taxonomy): domain Bacteria; phylum Actinomycetota; class Thermoleophilia; order Solirubrobacterales; family Thermoleophilaceae; genus JACCYP01. Next base: position 7,973 of record JACCYP010000322.1, on the reverse strand, counting down.
TCGCCCCGGCAGTACGACCGTGCCCTCGCGCTCGGTGGCGGCCTCGAGGTCGACGCGCAGGCCGAGCTCCATGTCGGTGGCCTGCAGCTGAACGCCGCCGGAGCCGGCGCGGATGAGAACGCCGGAGAGGGTCTGGATGGCGCTGCGCGTAGACACGCCGCGAACGGCGATACCGAGCTTTGCCAACAACACATCTTTCGAGATAGAGAACTTCATGAAGGAGATTGGTCCTGTGGTTTCTCTGACAACTCCGGGATCGCGCTATGGAGAGCGGAATAGGGCTGTCGAGAGATCGGGGGCAAGCTGTCGATTCTGTCAGGGAGCGCGGAGGGACCGGCGTACGGCCTCGACCTTCAGGCGCGTGTCGGGGTCGGCCTGCAGGTCCTTCTCCACCCGCTCGAGGGCGTGGGAGACCGTCGCATGGTTGCGGTGGAAGGCGCGCCCGATGGCGGGAAGGCTCTCGTCGGTGAGCTCGCGCGTCAGGAACATGGCCACCTGGCGGGCGCGTGAGACCGCGGGGCGACGGTCACGCGCGAGGATGATGTCCGGCTCTAGGCCGAATGCCTCCGCGGTCGCGGCGGTGATCTCGGCCGGGCCCGGCGGCGGCGCGGTGGCCTGGGGGTAGAGACGGTCGAGCACCTCGGCCGCGGTGGCGCGATCGGGCGCGCGGCCGCGAAGCGAGGCGTAGGCCATGAGCCGGATCAGGGCGCCCTCGAGGGCGCGGACGCTGGTTGTCACACGGCGTGAGACCTCCTCGAGCGCCTCGTCGGCGACGGACTCGAAGCCGTCCTCGAACACGCGCTTGCGGAGGATCGTCATGCGCGCCGCGGGGTCCGGCGCCTCGACGTCGACCACGAGGCCGGACTCGAAGCGCTCGCGCAGGCGCTTCTCGACGGAGGCCAGGTCGGCGGGCCTGCGGTCGCTCGTGAAGACGAGCTGGGCGCCGGACTCATACAGAGCGTTGAAGGTGTGGAAGAACTCCTCCTCGGTCTTCACCTTCTCGGCGAGGAACTGGACGTCATCGATCAGCAGGACGTCGGTGTCGCGGAAGCGCGACTTGAAGGCGGGCGCGTCACCGCCGCGGACGGCGTCGACGAACGCGCCCGTGAATGCCTCGGCGGTGGCGTAGCGGACCCGCAGTCCGCCGCCGTAACGACGCACGTAGTTGCCGATCGCGTGGAGCAGGTGGGTCTTGCCGAGGCCCGGGTTGCCGTAGATGAAGAGCGGGTTGTAGGCCTGGGCCGGCATCTCGGCGACGGCGAGGGCAGCCGCGTGGGCGAAGCGGTTGCCGTCGGAGATCACGAACTGCTCGAAGGTGTACTTCGGATTCAGCCGGTCCTCGTCGAGCGGCGCCTCGTGGAGGGCGAGGTCCGGTGAGATCTCGGGCGCCCAGTCTTCGCCGACGATCTCGACCTGCGCCGGCCGGCCGAGGGCGCGGGTGGCCGCCTCGCGCAGGACGCGGTCGTAGCGCTCGCTCACCCACGAGCGGATGTGGCCGGGAGCGTGGACGGTGAGGGCGGGACCCGAGGAGGCGATGAGGCGCAGCGGCTCGAGCCAGATGTGGAACGTGAAGTCGGTTACCTCGGCCCGGAGCTCGGTGCAGACGGCATCCCAGGTTGAGTCGAGGTCTTGTTGCACGTGTGGTCGGTCCGCCCTCCGGAGGGTGCGGGTCGAGGGGTTGAAATAGAGATGGAGGGGGAGCGGCGCGAGCTGCTGGAGGACCCTCGGAGCGGCGAATATAGCGCTGCTCCCAGGCCCCGTGCGGAGGGCTCGGAAACGTTCCCGCTATCACCGAAGAAAGCCCCTGTCGACAACCTGTGGACAGCGCCTTCCTATACTCCGCCGAGCCTCATGAAGCGCACCTACCAGCCCAAGCGACGCAAGCGCGCCCGTACCCACGGGTTCCGCAACAGGATGCGCACCCGCGCCGGGCGCGAGCTGCTCAAGCGCCGCCGGCGCAAGGGCCGCAAGCGCCTCACGCCGTAGCGCCCATGGACCCGGACGCGCCGCGCCGGGGCGGGGGCCGTCGCCCGAAGCGGCGGCGGCTTTCACGCAGTGCGGAGTTCGATCGCGTCTACCGCGAGGGCCGCTCCCACACCACGCGCTACCTCGTCGTCTACTCGTTCCCCCGGCCCGAGAGCGCGCAGCCCGCGCGACTCGGTGTTTCGGTCGGGCGCAAGGTTGGCGGGGCGGTTGAGCGAAACCGGGTGAAACGCCTGCTGAGGAACGCTTTCTGGAACTCCTCGGACCAGCTGCCCGGGGGCCACGACTTCGTGCTGGTCGCACGGCCGGACATCGGCGAGCTCGCGCGCGAGCGCGGGGAGAGAGGCGTGACCGAGGCGCTGGGCGATCTGCTGCGCGAAGCCGGGATGGCGGCGGCGCCTTGACCGCGCTGCGCCGTGCGGTGACCCTGCCGGTCCGGCTCTACCAACGGTTCATCTCGCCGGCCGTTCCCAAGCGCTGCAAGTACCACCCCACCTGCTCGGAGTACGCGGTGCAGTCAGTGAGGACCTTCGGCATACTCCGGGGGCTGGTCCTCGCCTCCTGGCGCCTGCTCCGATGCAACCCCTGGAGTCACGGCGGCGTAGACCACCCTGAGGACCAGACGCTGTTCCGGTCCCCGCCACGAACCCGCCCCACCACCTGATGCTCCAGATCGCCGCAAACCCGCTCCAGCCTCTGATCGACGTCTGCGACGCGGTCCTCCAGTTCTGGCACGACTCGGTGGGGCTCTCGTGGGGCTTCTCGATCATCGCGCTGACGGTGTGTGTGCGGCTGCTGATCCTGCCGCTCACCTTCAAGCAGGTCCGCTCGATGCAGGACCTCCAGCGCCTGCAGCCGCAGATCAAGAAGCTCCAGGAGCGCTACAAGGACGACAAGCAGCGCATGAACCAGGAGATGATGAGCTTCTACCAGGAGCACAAGGTCAATCCCCTTGGTTCCTGCCTCCCGCTCGTCCTCCAGCTGCCGTTCTTCCTGGCGCTCTTCTATCTGCTGAAGGGCGACGAGTTCAAGGCGGAGATCGCGGGCCAGGAGAGCTTCCTCTTCATTCCGGACCTGGCCGAGAAGGCCACCGGCGGCGTGCTCGTCGTGCTGATCGTGCTCTATGTGACCACGCAGCTAGCGGCCACCGCGGTGACCGCCATCAGCGCCGACAAGACCCAGCAGCGGATCATGTTCGCGCTGCCGTTCGTCTTCGTCGTCTTCATCATCAACTTCGAGGCTGGCCTGCTCGTCTACTGGATCACGACGAACATCTGGACCTTCGGCCAGCAGATGGTCGTCAAGAAGTTCTTCCCGAAGCCGGCGCCGATCGAGGTCGACGACTTCGACGACGACGCGCCCAAGCCCGCGCGCGGGAAGCCGCGCGATCCCGCCACGGCGGCGAAGGCCGCAGCCCTCGAGGCCGGCGACGGCGGCGGCGGGTTCATGGGCCGGATCCGCGCCGCGATGGACTCCGCGCAGGGCGCGAATGCCGGCAACGGTGCAGCGACCAAGACCAGGAACGGCAAGCCGGCGAAGGCGGCCTCGAAAGCCGCCAAATCCAGCGGGAAGGCCGATGCCGGTGGTGGCAACGGCGCCGCACGGAAGACCCCGCCGCCCTCTTCGCCGCGCAAGAAGAAGAAGAGCAAGGGCCGTCGCAGGTAGGGTGCCGCCGGTGTCTGAGGATGCTGGCAACCGCCTCGAGGCCGAGGGAGCGACCCTCGGGGAGGCCAAGTGGGCCGCCGTGCGCGACCTCGGCCACCGCTTCCCCGGGATAACGGCGGACGAGGTCTCCTTCGAGGTGCTGGCCGATTCCGACGAGGGCGCCCTGGTCGGCGCAGAGGCGGATGTGGAGGCGTGGCGGGCGATCGCCGACGTGGTGCCGGAGGAGTCCCCCGAGCGGGTGCGCCAGCTGATCACCCGCGTCGTCGGCGCCTGCGGGCTGGAGGCGACTATCGACGTGGATGAGTCGGCCGAGGAGATCCGCGCAACCGTGAACGGGGAGGACCTCGGGCTGCTGATCGGCAAGCACGGCTCGACGATCGACGCCCTTCAGCACCTGGCGTTCCGGGCGGCCTTCCCGGAGCCGACCGGGGAGCGCAAGCGCGTCGTCGTGGACGCCGCCGGCTACCGCGAGCGGCGCGCGGCGACGCTGCACCGCGCCGCCGACCGCGCCGTCGAGGACGCGCTGTCCTTCAGCCGTTCCGTGGAGCTCGAGCCGATGACGTCGCCGGACCGCAAGATCGTCCACGACTACCTCGCGGACCGCACGGACGTCCAGACCCACAGCGAGGGCGAAGAGCCCGAGCGCCGGCTGGTCGTCTCGCCCGTGGCGCCCTGAACGACACCGTTTCACGGTTTACGAAGCTCCTCGAGGCCCTCGCCCGCGAGCCCGATCCGCACACGAGCGTCGAGGACCTCGAGCGCGACCTCGTGCTCGACGCGCTCTCCGGGGTCGAGGTGCCAGAGGTGTGCAGTGCAGAGCGGATCGCCGACGTGGGCGCCGGGGCGGGCTTCCCCGGCCTCGTGCTCGCGATCGAGCTGCCGGGCGCGCAGGTCGACCTGGTCGAGAGCGCTCGACGCAAGGCGGACCTCATCGGCAGGCTGATCGAGGCGGCGGCGATCCCGAACGCCCGCCCGGTTCGCGCCCGCGCCGAGGAATGGGCCGCGGGAGAGGGCGCCGGCGCCTACGACGTGGTGACCGCCCGCGCCGTGGGCCCGCTGGCGGTGCTCGCCGAGTACGCGGCCCCGCTGCTGCGCGAGGGCGGCGTGCTGGTGGCGTGGAAGGGCACGGTCTCCGAGGAGGAGGACGCGGGGGGACGCAGGGCAGCGGTCGAGCTCGGCTTGGCGCCGCGCGACCCACTCGCGGTGAAGCCGTTCCCGGAGGCCCGCGACCGCCGCCTCTACGTCTACGAGAAGACGGGCCCGACGCCGTCGCGCTACCCGCGCCGGCCCGGAATCGCCGGGAAGCGCCCGTTGTGACGAACGCCACGCTTCTGTAAGGGGACAGTCCCTTTAGGAGGGTTGAGGGTGGTCGAGGGTTACACTGCCCTGCAGTTTGCGGGCGAACCCTCCACCTCGACTGGAGGAGTAACCGGTTCGGCGGCGAACCAGGAGTGGAGCCCGCCGCGTTCCGACCGGGACGGGGCCTAACTTCGGAGCCGCCGATGGGGACCGTCTACGCGATTGCCAACCAGAAGGGCGGGGTGGGGAAGACCACCACCGCCGTGAACGTCGGGGCCTGCGTGGCCGAGGCGGGCTACCCGACGCTGCTGGTCGATCTAGACCCGCAGTGCAACGCAACCGTCGCACTCGCGGCTGACAAGCACTCCGAGCCGAATGCATACGACGTGCTCTCCGGCGAGGTCAGCCTCGCCGATGCCGCCCGCCCGACCCAGGTGGAGGGGCTATCGCTCGTCTCCTCGAGCCCCGACATGGCGGGCGCCAGCGTCGAGCTCCCGCGCCTGGCCGGCTCGGAGACCAAACTCGCGCGTGCGATGGAAGGAGTCCGGGAGCGTTACCTGATCACGCTGCTCGACTGCCCTCCCGCACTCGGCCCGCTCACGGTGAACGCCCTGGTCGCCGCCGACAAGGTCATCGTGCCCGTCCAGACCGAGTACTTCGCTCTCGAGGGTCTCGCCGGCCTGCTCGACACCCTCGGTCTGATCCAGCGCGAGATGAATCCGCGCCTCCAGATCGCGGGGATGATCCTCACGATGCACGACGGGCGCACGCGCCTTGCCCAGGACGTCGAGCGCGAGGTGCGCGAGCATTTCCCGGAGCTGGTCTTCGACACCGTCATCCCGCGCAACGTGCGCGTGAGCGAGGCGCCGAGCTTCGGCGTTCCCGTCACCCGCCACGATCCCCACTGCGCGGGTTCCACCGCCTATTTGAAGCTCGCGAAGGAGGTCGCCGCCCGTGGCTGACAAGAACCGGGGGATGGGCCGCGGCCTGTCCGCCATCCTGCCCCGCACCGTCGAGGACATGGACGGCTTCCGCGATCTCGCGGTCGAGCTGATCAGCCCGAACCCGGACCAGCCGCGCACGGAGTTCGAGCCCGAGGCGCTGCTGGCGCTGTCGGAATCGATCAAGGCAAAGGGCATCCTCCAGCCGATCGTGGTGAGGCCCGTGGCCGGCGGCACCTTCGAGCTGATCGCCGGCGAGCGCCGCCTGCGCGCGGCGGCCATGGCGGGCCTCGAGCGCGTGCCCGCGATCGTCCGCGACGCCGCCGACTCCGAGCGGCTCGAGCTCGCGCTGATCGAGAACGTCGCCCGCGAGGACCTGAACCCGGTCGAGGAGGCGCGCGCCTGCGCCACCCTCGTTGAGGATCTCCAGATCACGAAGGAGGAGGTGGGCCGGCGGATCGGCAAGAGCCGCGTGGCGGTATCCAACCTCATCCGCCTGCTGGGCCTGCCCGACGAGGTGCTCGAGCGGATCGAGACCGGTGAGCTCAGCGAGGGCCACGGTCGCGCGATTCTCATGACCAAGGAGACTCGCACCCGCAAGACCCTTGCGCGCAAGGCGGCCGAGAAGGGCTGGTCGGTGCGCGAGACCGAGCGCCACGCGAAGGAGGCCGCCGGCACCCCGGCGCCGCCCCGCGCGGCGGGCGGCCCGATCGTGCTCCACCCCGATCTCGAGGAGTCGATCGGCCTGGCCGAGGACGCCCTCACCTCCGCCCTCGGCCGCGAGGTGCGCGTGCGCTCGCGCGGCGGGCGCGTGCGCGCGGAGATCGACTTCGACGACCCGCGCGAGATCGTGCGGTTGGCCGAGGCGCTGATGCGGCGCGCCGCTTGAGGCTGCAAACCGTCGCCTCGCGGCGTCATCGTCGCTCACCTTGCTGACGCAAGGCTTCGCTCCTCTTCCTGGCGAGGCTCGGTTTTCGCATCAAAGCGGCAAGGAATCCGTTGCTAGCATCGCCCACCGCGAGGGCGATTAGCTCAGTCGGTTAGAGCGCGTCTCTGATAAGGACGAGGTCCCTGGTTCGAATCCAGGATCGCCCATTTCGCGGGTCTGCCCCACCGCCGGTGTAGCTTGAGCCCATGGGCTGCTTCGCCGCACTACTCGCGATCATCTCCCCACGGCTCGCGCTGTTCGCGGTCTTCGTGTTCAGCGACGTCCTCTCGCGTGCCTACGACTCGTGGGTCCTCCCGTTGCTCGGGTTCTTCCTGCTTCCGTGGACGACGCTCGCCTACGCCGCCATGTGGGACATCGGCACGCGCGGAGTCAACGGCATCGAGTGGGCCTTCGTCGTGCTGGCGTTCGTTGTCGACGTCAGCTCGATCGCCGGCGGCAGCCGCGCCCGCAAGAGCGACGACCACTAGCCGCAGGCGAGGGCGTGCCACCGGTGATCAAGGTCGCGGTGTGCACGAACCGCGACCCCTCGGCGGCGGCCCCGTCCCTGGACGCGTTGCGCGCCCAGGTGCCCGAGGACCGCCTCCTCCTCGTCGCGAGCGCCACCGCCCCGGAGGGATTCGGCGAGGTGGTGATCCACGAGCCCCGGCCCGGCCTTTCGCGTGCTCGCAACCGTGCGGTGGAGTGGTGCTCGTCGGATGAGGACGTGCTCGCCTTCGTGGATGACGACGCCCTCGTCGACCCCCGCTGGTACGCCGAGCTCTCGGCCCGGTGGCAGGAGGCCCCGGACTCGGTGGCTTGCATCGGTGGCCCGATCCGCCCGGAGTGGTCGGCGCCGCCGCCGGGCTGGATCTCCGAGCCGCTGCTGCCGGCGCTCACCCTGCTCGACATGGGCGAGAGCGTGCTCGACATCGATCCCGAGATCCGGACCGTGTACGGCGCCAACATCTCCTTCCGCGCCGGTCCCCTGCGCCGCACCGGCGGCTTCGATCCCGCGTACGGGCACAGCGGCGAGCGAGCGGGGTTCGGGGAGGAGGACGAGGCGGAGCGGGCGCTCGCCCGGCTCGGCTTCGGCATCCGCTACGTGCCCGACGCCGGCGTGCGCCACGTGATTCCGCCCGACCGCCTCACGCGTGGGT
>JACCYP010000319.1 GCA_013696425.1 Thermoleophilaceae bacterium | reverse complement strand
GTCGAGGCGCACGTTCATCTCGGCCGCCTGGCGGCGGCAGGGCGCGCAGCGGCGCATGTGGCGCCCGAGGCGGCGGCGGTCGCGCGGGGAGTCGATGCCCTCGGCGAGCCGGGCGATGGCACCGCCCATCGCATCGCAGCGGGCGCCCGAGTCGATGTCGTCGTACTCCTGCTCGAGGCGCCGGCGCGCGCGGAACAGCGCACTCTCGACCGCCGGCCGCGTGAGCCCCGTGCGCTGACCGATCTGCTTGTAGGAGAGGCCCTCCAGCTCGCGCATGACGAGGATCTGGTGGTGGGTCTGCGAGAGCTCGTCGAAGGCGCCCTGGAGGTGGTCGAGCCGTTCCTTGGCGATCACCGCGTGCTCGGGTGCGGCGGCGTGCACGAGGCGCAGGTGGTCCGCGGGCCGCAGCCCGTTGTCGGCGTCCATCGAGACCTCCTGGGCGCGGCTGCCGCGCCGGTGCAGGTCGATCGACGCGTTGCGGGCGATCTCGAAGATCCACGGCCGGAACGCGATCGGGGCGGTGGTCGCCCGCATTCGCCGCAGCGCGCTCATGAATGCCTCCTGGGCGATGTCCTCGGCCGCTCCGGAGTCGCGCACCATGCCTCTCACGTAGGCGGCGATCCGCGGCTGGTAGCGCAGGTAGAGCTCGCTGAAGGCGGCGTCGTCGCCCGCGCGGACGGCCTCGACGAGCTGGTCGTCTTCGGTCCTTCCCGAGGCTTCTCGTGTAGCCGTGGTCATCCCCTACCCACCCAACGTCGGACTGTACCTGTCGCTTTCACGGTCCGGCAAGCCGGTAGCTTGCTCTTCGGTGGCCGACCGCGACCGGATCATCGAGTACCTCGACGACCTCCTGGCCGTCGAGCGCTTCGCCGATTACGGGCCGAACGGCCTTCAGGTACCCGGATCCGGCCAAGTCGAGCACGTGGTGACGGGCGTGTCCGCGAATCTCGAGCTGTTCGAGCGCGCCGCCGAGGCCGGCGCGGACCTCGTGATCTGCCATCACGGGATCCTCTGGGAGTTCCACCCGCGCACGATCACGCCGCAGGTGAAGGCCCGCCTGAGCGCGCTCTTCGACGCGGACATGTCGCTCGCCGCCTACCACCTACCCCTCGACGCCCACCCCGAAGTCGGCAACAACGCGCTGCTGTGCGAGCTCCTCGGCCTCGAGCGCGCGGAGCCTTTCGGCGAGGCCAAGGGAAGCCCGATCGGCTGGATCGGGCGATCTGCTGCGGGCGTGCCGGCGGCGGACCTGATCGGCCGGGTCCGCGAGGCGCTCGGGCAGGAGCCGCTCGTCCAGGGTGCGGGCCCCGGACAGGTGCACGCGGCCGCGATCGTCTCCGGCGCCGGCGCGGGGACGATCGGCGACGCCGCCGCGCTGGGCATCGACATGCTCGTGACCGGCGAGCCCTCCGAGCACGCGATGGCGGACGCGCAGGAGGCTGGGATGCACTTCGTGGCCGCCGGGCACTACGCGACCGAGACGCTGGGCGTCCGCCGCCTGGGAGAGCTGGTGGCCGAGCGCTTCGGGGTGGAGCACTCGTTCGTCGAGGTACGCAACCCGGTCTGACGATCGCTCTGGACCACGTCGGGTCCATCCGCTACAAATGGACGCGCACTTGAGCCCCGAGGAGGAGTGACATACATGGCGATTCACCTGACGCCCACCGAACTCGCACGCGAGACCGGAATGGACCGGCGGGAGGTGATCAGTCGCTGTGTCGAGCTCGGCGTACCGATCTTCCAGGGAAAGATCGACAAGACGCTCTTCATGCACACGGTGCAGGCCTCTGAGGAGAAGGAGCAACTAGCAGAGGCCTGACGCCGTAAGCTCCTCCCCGTCGCCCTGTTCACGAGGAGGAGAGCCAGATGGGAGTAGGAACCCTCGAGCCAACCGAGGACAGCACCGGGTCAAAGACGATGGCCGACATGGTGCTGCTCGCCGGTGAGAAGCACGGAAGCAACCCCGCGCAGCGCTACAAGAAGGGCGAGGAGTGGACCGACATCGCGTTCACCGAGCTCGCCGAGGTCGCGGCCGAGATAGGGCTCGGGCTGATCGACCTCGGCCTCGAGAAGGGCGAGCGCGCGGCGATCCTCTCCCACACCCGTCCCGAGTGGACGCATGCGAACTTCGGGATCCTGACCGCGGGCGGCGCTTCGGTCTCGATCTACCAGACCAACTCGCCCGAGGAATGCCACTACGTGCTCGAGCACTCCGAGTCGCGTGCGGTGTTCGTGGAGGACGCAGAGCAGCTCGCGAAGGTGCGTGAGGTGGAGGACCGCCTGCCCGCGCTCGAGTGGATCATCGTGCTCGACCCGGCCGGCGGGGACATCGGCGACGCGATCCCCCTCGACGCGCTGCGTGAGCGCGGCCGCGGGCTCGAGCGCTCCGTGCTCGACGAGCGCGTGGCCTCCGTCGGCGACGACGACCCGGCCGTGTTCATCTACACCTCCGGCACCACCGGACCGCCGAAGGGCTGCATCCTCACCCACCGCAACTACCGCCAGGTGACCACGATGTCGGCGCAGCAGGGGGTGCTCGAGGAGGGCGACACCACCTACCTCTTCCTCCCCCTCGCACACGCCTTCGCACTGCTCGTGCAGTTCGTGTCCGTGGACCTCGGCGGCGCCATCGCCTACTGGGAGAAGGACCCGCAGAAGATCGTGCCCAACCTCATGGAGGTGAAGCCGACCTACTTCCCGTCGGTGCCGCGCATCTTCGAGAAGATCTACACGATGGCCACCAGCGCCTCGGACGATCCCGAGAAGCTTCGTGCCGCCGTCGAGCTCGGCCTCAAGGTACGCCAGCTCCAGAACGCCGGCCAGGAGGTTCCCGAGCAGCTCCAGGGACCCTTCGACGAGGCCGAGGAGCAGCTGTTCCAGAACGTCCGGAACATCTTCGGCGGCAACATCCGCCAGTGCGTGACCGGTGCCGCCCCGATCGCCCAGGAGATCCTCGAGTTCTTCTACGCCTGCGGCGTGCCCGTGCTCGAGGGCTACGGCATGACCGAGACCTCGACGGTGGCCACGGTGAACGAGCTCGCGGACTTCCGCTTCGGCTCGGTCGGCAAGCCGCTGCCGGGCGTCGAGGCGAAGATCGCGGAGGACGGCGAGGTGCTGCTGCGCGGCCCGAACATCTTCAAGGGCTACTACAAGAACGAGGACGCCACGGGAGACACGATCATCGACGGCTGGCTCCACACCGGCGATCTCGGCAAGCTCGACGAGGACGGCTTCCTCTACATCACGGGCCGCAAGAAGGACATCATCATCACGGCGGGCGGCAAGAACATCACGCCCGCGAACCTCGAGAACGGCCTCAAGCAGAACCGCTGGATCTCACAGGCCGTGGTGGTGGGTGACCGCCGCCCGTACCTGGTCGCGCTCATCACGATCGACCCGGAGGAGGCGCCCGCCTTCGCCGAGCAGAACGGTCTCGAGGTCGAGGCACTCCCGGACTCGGCGGAGATGAAGGCCGAGGTGCAGAAGGCGGTCGACATCGTGAACGCGAAGGTCGGACCCGTCGAGCAGATCAAGTACTTCAAGATCCTGCCGCACGACCTCTCGCAGGAGACCGGCGAGCTGACCCCCACGCTCAAGGTGAAGCGCAACGTCGTGACCGACAAGTTCGAGGGAGATATCGACGCGCTCTACCATCAGCGCTAGCCCATGGCATCAAACGACCCCTCGGATACCGGCGGGCTCTTCGTCGGTCGCCGACCGGGGACCGCGCCGCTCAAGTACCGCGACACGCCCACGACGGGCGACCGCAAGCGACGCAAGATGGACGGCGTCATCGCGAACGGCATCCTCGTGCTGGAGACGATCCTCTGCATCACCCTCTGGGGACCGCAGCCCGCGGGTTGGCTGTGGGTCGGCTCGCAGGTCGACTACCTCACAGGCTCGGTGATGACGGGCATTCTCGTGGCCTTCGCCGGGATGCTGCTCACCCTCTTCTTCACTCTCGCGATCGTCAAGCGGCTCGACCACGCGTGGCGGCTCGTCCGCCGGGCGGCCGGATACGAGCAGAAGGACGGCGTGCTCGAGCGGATCTTCGTGATCGGCCTCGGGATCTCCGCCACCGCGTTCCTGTTCTGGTTGTTCATCCTGCACGGGCCGGGTTCCTCGGTGTTCTCCGGGCAGAGCGCCTAGGCAGGTAGGGCCTCCGTGGGGCTGCTGGACTATTACAGGCAGTTCGAGGACATGGACCAGGAGGAGGTCAACAAGGGCCTCCGCGAACGGCGCGCGCGTGAGAAGGCGCTGGCCCTCGAGCAGGTGCCGGTGCTCGACCTGTCGAGCACGGAGTGGCCGGACTTCCCGAACTCGGAGATCGTGAACGCTTCGATCGCCACCGCGCGCGGCAAGGTGAACGGCTATCCGGACCGCCACGCCGGGGAGCTGCGCGGGATGATCGCGAAGCGCCACGGTGTGGACCCGCAGCAGGTGGCGGTCGGCAACGGCGCCGCGGAGATGCTCCAGGCCGCTGCCTACGCGCTGCTCGGCGGCAGCGGTGAGCTGGTCACCCCCTGGCCCTCCTATCCGCTCTATCCGCTCATGGCGTCACGCGCGGGCGGCAAGCCGGTGGCTGTCGACTCGGCCGACCCCGAGGACATCCTCGCCGCCGTGACCGAGCAGACGCGCATCGTGATGATCTGCAACCCGAACGACCCGACCGGCACCTACGTGCCGAGCGAGCACCTCGCCGGGCTCGTGGCCCAGCTCCCAGACCACGTGCACGTGCTCGTGGACGAGGCCTACGTGCAGTTCCAATTCGCCGAGGACGAGGACGCCTGCCTGCGGCTGGTCGACTCCTTCCCGCAGCTGCTGGTGTTCCGCACGTTCTCGAAGGTCTACGGCCTCTCCGGCCTGCGCTGCGGATACGCGGTGGCGAACCCGGCCGCGGCATCGCTGCTCGAACGGATCGCGCCGGTGCTCGGCGTCAATGCGCTCACCCAGTCGGCCGCGCTCCAGGCGCTGAAGATCGGCGACCCCGAGGTGATCCGCCGCAGCGCGCTGGTGGCCGAGCAGCGCCGGCGCGTGGAGAGCGCGCTGCACGACCTCCCCTTCGACGCCCCGCCGACCCAGGCCAACTTCGTGTGGCTGCGCGCACCCGAGATGACGGGCGCGGAGATCGCATCGCGGCTCGAGGAGGAGAAGGTGCTCGTGGCGCCGGGCGGCCCGCTCGGGGCCGAGGACCACGTGCGCGCCTCCATCCGCGGACCGGCGGCGACCAGCCGGCTGCTCGAGGCGCTTGAGAAGGTCGCGTCGCCCCGGGGCGACGCCGCCGCCGC
>JACCYP010000310.1 GCA_013696425.1 Thermoleophilaceae bacterium | reverse complement strand
GACCACGAGCGAGGGGCGATGAGGGCTCCGCGCGAGGCGCTCGAGCACCGTCGCGGCGAAGGGAGAGGTACCGAGGTAGACGGTGCGCACGGAATGAGCCTAAAGCGGTGCACTTCGGGTGCCGTTTGCGCGGTTCCGGGGACGCACCTATGGTGAACCGGGATGGTTCTGACCATCCGACACATGGATTCGCGGGGACGGAGACTGATTGGTGTGGGGCGGTACGCCTCGGCCTGCTGGCGGCCGGTCCCGCACAGGCGCGGGTGTTCAACGTCGACACGACCGCCGACGCTCCCTCCGATCCTGCCGACAACAGCTGCTCGGTGGCCTCCCTCGCGGGCGCCTGCACCCTGCGTGAGGCAGTCACCGAAGCGCGCGCGGGCAGCGGTGACGAGATCGTGCTCGGGCCAGGTCGGCATCAACTGAACTCCGAGCTCGACTCGCTCTCCCAGGACATGACGATCCGCGGCGCAGGCGCGAACTCGACCACTGTCATCCGGCAGCCTGCGATCCCAGGCGATCAGTACCGAGTCTTCGATGTCAGTAGCGCCAAGGTTGTGTCGATCTCCGGGCTTACCGTGACCGGTGGCGACGTCACGGGCGACGGAGGGGGCATACGCAACTCAGGCAATCTGACGCTGAACCGCGTGGTCGTCGGCGGCAACAACTCCAGTGGCGGTGGCGGTGGGGTATTCACCATCTCCGGCGCCACCCTCGAGGTCACCGACAGCAACGTCAACGACAACAACGCCGGCCGCGGCGCGGGCATCTACGCGGCGGGCGCCGTGAGCCTGACCCGCAGCCTCGTCGACCAGAACGACGCGAGCGTCGAAGGCGGCGGCCTCTACCAGAACCCCACAATCGGGACGGCGCCGGTGTCGGTACTGAACTCCACCGTTGCGAACAACACGAGCGCTGCGGCCGGTGCAGCGGTGATGGCGACGACGACGGGCGTGCAGATCGACTTCTCCACCATCGCCTACAACGACGCGGGCGGCAGCAACGGGTCGATCACCCCCGACAACGTGGTTCTCAATGTGTTCGACTCGATCGTGGTGTCCCAGAAGACCAGGGGCCGTAAGGTCCGCTCCTCGTGCCGGAAGGCCACCCGCAACCTCCGTTCGAAGCGCTCCTGCACGCGGCTCGGCGCAAGGGCTCGCTCTCGCGCAGCGGCCGCAGCGGCGCGAACTCCGTCACCTTCGCCGGGAAGTTCCGCAGTAGGGCGCTACGGGCGGGCTCCTACCAGGCGGTCTTCACCGCCCGCGACGCCGCCGGCAACCGCTCGAAGGCCGTGAAGCTCACGATCAAGGTCGTGCGCTGAGGCGGAGCGCCGGGCTGGTGCGCTCGCGGCTTTCCCGCGGGCGCGGCTCCCTCTAGGCGGCGGCTTCGCTGCGGGCGCGCTCGCGCTCGCGTAGGAGGCGCATCGCTTCCTTGCGCTGGTCGCGCGGGCAGCGGTCGAGCATGAGGACGCCGTCGAGGTGGTCCACCTCGTGCTGGATCACACGGGCCTCGAGGCCTGAGGCCTCGACCACACGGTCCTCGCCGTGCTCGTCCTTCGCCCGGACGCGGACGTGTAGGGGGCGGTCGACGTCCACGGTCACGCCGGGGATCGAGAGGCAGCCTTCCTCGGCGGTCTCGACCTCCTCGCTCCACCACTCGATCTCGGGATTCGCGAGCGCGATCACGGGAGCCTCGGTACCGAGGCGGTAGATCAGCAGCCGCTGGGAGATCCCGAGCTGCGGCGCGGCGAGACCTACGCCGATCGCGTCCTTCATGAGCCCGGCCATGCGGCTGACCTGTGAGCGCAACTGGTCGTCGAAGCGATCGACCGGCGTGGCGCTCGACTTGAGGATCGGGTCGCCGAGCCGGCGGACGAAGGACATGGCCGCGGCGCGGCGCGCCTCGACCTCGGGATCGCGCTTGACGACCTCCTCTTCCTCGACCAGCTCCTCGACCTCGTGCTCGGGCTCGACCCTTTCCGCCATGCGGGAAGATTAGCCCCCGGCCCCTACTGAGGGTCGACGTCCACCGAGAAGGACACCCCGCGCTTCACCCACTCCGACGCGGTGGTCTCGACCGCCGCGCGAACGGATGCGACCGAGGCCGCGCGGTCGGTGGACTTGACGAGCACGAGCGCACGGTGGCGCCCCTTCAACCGGAACAACGGCGCCGGGCCGAGCACGGTGCCCTCGATGCGCTCCTTCAGGGCCGCCGCCGC
>JACCYP010000285.1 GCA_013696425.1 Thermoleophilaceae bacterium | reverse complement strand
CCCGTGGCCCACGCCAACGACGGCGGCGGATCGATCCGCATCCCGGCCGGAAACTGCGGCCTCGTGGGCCTGAAGCCCACGCGCGGGCGGGTCTCGCTCGGCGGCGACTTCGGCGATCTCTTGAGCGGGCTCGTACACGAGCACGTGGTCACGCGCACGGTGCGCGACAGCGCCGCCGTGCTCGACGCGGTGCACGGCCCCGCGCCTGGCGATCCCTACTTCGCACCCGCTCCCGAGCGGCCGTTCGCCGAGGAGGTCGGGGTCGACCCGGGCAGGCTGCGCGTCGCGCTCTGGACCAAGGCGCCCGGCGGCGAGGTCGAGGTGCACCCTGACTGCATCGAGGCGGCCGAGAACGCGGCGGCGCTGCTCGAGGGGCTCGGGCACACCGTGGAGCCGATCGAGCTCGACGCTCTCTCCGATCCCCAGACGGTGTTCGACTTCCTGGTGCGCTGGACCACCGGCGTGGCGTGGAACCTCGACTACTGGGCGAGGAAGATCGGGCGTGAGGTCACCGAGGCGGACGTCGAGCCGACCACCTGGGCGCTCGCCGAGCAGGGCCGCGCCCATACGGCCGCCGCCTACCTCACGGCGATCGAGAACCAGCAGAAGCTCACCCGCGCTGTGGCGGAGCAGGGCGAGGCCTATGACATCGTGCTCTCGCCGACGATGGCCGTGCCGCCGACGCGGATCGGTGACTTCGACGTGGACGAGAGCGGCCCGCTGATGCCGATCGTCACCGCCACGCCGGTGGCCGCGTTCTGCACCGCCTACAACATCTCCGGCCAGCCCGCCATCTCGCTGCCGCTGCACTGGAACGACGAGGGACTACCGATCGGCGTGATGGCCGCGGCCAAGCCGGGACGCGAGGATCTGCTCATCCGGGTGGCCTCGCAGGTGGAGGAGGCGCAGCCCTGGGCGGAGCGGATTCCCCCGGTGTTCGCCGAAGAGCCATCGCTAGACTGAGCGGCTGCTCATGTACGCAATCGTGAAAGTCGGCGGTAAGCAGTACCGCGTCGAGAAGGGGGACTCCCTTCTCGTGGACCGCATGCCCGACGACGAGGGCGCGAAGGTCGCGCTCCAGCCGCTCCTCTACCGCTCCGACGACGCCGTGTTCGACGGCTCGGACCTCGAGAAGGTGAAGGTCGAGGCCGTCGTGACCGCGCACGAGCGCGGCAAGAAGGTGCGCGTCTTCAAGTTCAAGCCCAAGCGCGGCTACAAGAAGGCCCAGGGCCACCGCTCGGAGCTCACGCGCCTTGAGATCAAGGACATCAAGATGCTCACGCGCAAGTCGACCGCCGCGAAGGCCGGCGCCGACAAGGAGGACACCGATGGCTCATAAGAAGGGGCTCGGCTCCTCCCGCAACGGCCGCGACTCGAACGCACAGCGCCTCGGCGTGAAGGTGTTCGCGGGCCAGGCGGTCACCGGCGGCGAGATCATCGTGCGCCAGCGCGGCACCCGCTTCAAGCCCGGCGAGGGCACCGGCATCGGCAAGGACGACACGATCTTCGCGAAGCGCGCGGGGACGGTCGAGTTCGCCGAGAGCCGCCGTGGACGCGTCATCACGGTCGAGCCCGCAGCCCAGTAGCTCCCGCTTCAAAGCGTCTGGTTCTCTTCGTCTCGGGATCGTCGATCCCCAACGCCTGACGCGCCCGCCTAACCTCTGGTCGTGCTCCACGACCGCGCGAAGATCCATGTGCAGGCCGGCAAGGGCGGGGATGGCTCCGTCTCGTTCCGGCGGGAGGCGCACGTGCCCAAGGGCGGGCCGGACGGGGGCGACGGCGGCCAAGGTGCGGACGTCGTGCTCGTATGTGACCCGTCGCTGCGCGACCTGCAGTCGTTCAGGAACTCACCGCACCGCAAGGCGAAGCGCGGTGGCCACGGCGAGGGCGCGAACCGGATGGGGGAGAGCCCGGCGGCGCTCGAGGTGCCGGTGCCGCCCGGTACGCAGGTGGAGGATCCCGACCGCGGGGCGCGCTACGACCTCGTGAAGCCCGGCCAGCGGGCGGTGATCGTGCGCGGTGGCGCGGGCGGGCGCGGCAACCGCCGCTTCACCTCGTCCACCCGTCAGGCTCCGGGCTTCTCCGAGAAGGGGATCGCGGGCGAGGAGGGCTGGATCGAGCTGCGGCTGAAGCTGCTCGCCGACGCCGGACTGATCGGGGTGCCGAATGCCGGGAAGTCCTCGCTGCTCGCGCGCATGACCCGCGCGGCGCCGAAGGTGGCCGGCTATCCCTTCACCACGCTCGAGCCGGCGCTCGGCACGCTTCAGGGCCCGGACCGCCAGCTGGTGGTGGCCGACATCCCGGGGTTGATAGAGGGCGCCAGCGAGGGTGCGGGGCTCGGCCACGAGTTCCTCGCACACGTCGAGCGCTGCCGGCTGCTCGTGCACGTGCTCGACCTCGAGCCGGCCGACGGCAGCGATCCGGAGGAGAACCACGCCGCGGTGGAGGCCGAGATCGCGGCGTATGAGCCACGGCTGGCGGCGCTGCCGCGCATCCTCGCGCTGTCGAAGGCCGATCTGGTGACGCCCGAGCGGGCGGAGGAGGAGCGCGCGCGCTGGAGCGCGCAGGTGGACGCACCGGTGTTCGTCACCTCGGCGGCCACCGGCGCCGGCATCGAGGAGCTCGGTCTCGGCATCCTGCGGATGGTTCCGGTGGAGGCGGCGCCGGAGGAACCGGAGGAGGCGCTCGCCGAGCACCGCGTGTACCGGCCGGGGGCGGATGAGGGCTTCGAGGTGGACCGCATGCCGTCGGGGGCGTGGCGGGTGACCGGGCCGGGGGTTGAGCGGCTCGTGGCGCGCTACGACCTCGAGAACGAGGAGGCGCTGCGCCACCTCGAGGACCGGCTGCGCGGCATGGGCGTGATCCGTGCACTCGAGGCGGCCGGATTCGAGCCCGGGGACGAGGTGGAGATGGCCGGCACGATCTTCGAGTTGGATCCGAGTGCGCGCTTCAGGTAGACGTCCGCGGGCGATGCGGCTCGGCCTGGCTCCGGCACTTCTCCTCCTCGTTCCCGTGCTCGCCGCCTGCGGCGCGGACGACGGCGAGCGCAAGGAGGCCGAGACGCGCGTCCGGCAATACGTGAAGGCCACGAACGAGCGTGACCCGAAGCTGTGCTCGGAGTATCTGTCGACGGCGTTCCTGCGGGCCAGCACGGGCGAGAAGGGCGAGGCGGCGGTGAAGTCCTGCCAGCAGTCGCTCGAGCAGCTCGGCACTCCGCAGCAGGTGAAGATCTCGCTGAAGAAGATCGAGAAGGTCTCGCTCGGCGGGGATCCGAGCGTGCGCGTGCTGCTCGACGTGAGCGGTTCCGAACAGCGCCAGACGCTCCTCCTGACGGAAGAGGACGGCGAGCTGAAGATCGCGGGCACCGGCAAGTAGGGCGGCCACCGGCCGTCGGGCTCTCACGAAGAGCTCGTGTCGTGGTGCGAGAAGGCAGTGTGTGTTGACCCCGCCGGGGTCTAGCCTTGGCCCATGGCAACGGTGGTGTTGAAGCTCGGCTCGAGCATCGTCTGCGACGAGCGCGGCGAGCCCAGGATGGAGGTGCTCTCGCACGTGTGCGAGGAGACGGCCCTGCTGCGCGCGGAGGGCATCGACGTGGTGCTCGTCTCGAGCGGGGCGATCGCGCGGGGGATGCGTCTGCGCGGCCTCGGCGTGCGCCCGGCGGCGATGGAGGAGCTCCAGGCTGCCTCGGCCGTGGGCCAGGGTCGGCTCTACCGCGTCTACGACGAGCTGCTCGCGGCGGAGGGCGTGGACAGCGCGCAGGTGCTGCTCACCTTCTTCGACGTCTCCGCGCGGATGCACTACCTGAACGTGCGCCAGACGCTGCGCAAGCTGCTCGATTGGGGCGTGGTACCGGTGATCAACGAGAACGACACCACCGCCACGGACGAGATCTCCTTCGGCGACAACGACTTCCTCGCGGCGCAGGTGGCGATCCTCGTGGGAGCCGAGCGGCTGCTGATCCTCACCGACACCGACGGTCTCTACACGGCCGATCCGCGGCTCGATCCCGAGGCCTCGATCATCCGCGAGGTGCACGAGTTCGACTCCCTCGAGGGGCTGCAGATAGGCGCGGCGGGCACGCCGCTGGGCTCGGGCGGGATGCGCTCGAAGGTGGTGGCCGCGGAGATGGCGACCGCCGCGGGCATCCCCGCGATGATCGTGAACGGCGTGCGCCCGGGAGTGGTGCCGGCGGTGCTGCACGGCGAGGCCGAGGGCACGCTCTTCCACCCCCAGGAACAGCGCGTGTCGAGCTTCAAGCTGTGGCTGCGCTACGCGAAGCCCACGCGCGGGCAGGTGCTCATCGACGGCGGCGCGGCGCGGGCGCTGCGCGAGCAGGGCACCTCGCTGCTGCCCGTGGGCGTGGTGGAGGTGCGCGGGAGCTTCGAGGCGGGGGATGCGGTGGAGATCACCGAGAACGGCACGCCCATCGGCAAGGGGATCGCCAACTACTCGGCTGCGGAGCTCGCGCGCGTGAAGGGGATGAAGTCCGCCCAGGTGCGCGAGATGCTCCCGCGCGCCGCCGCGGAGGCTGTTCACAGGGACTACTTCGTCCTGGCGTAACCTTTGCCCATGGCCGTTTCCACCCCCACAGTCGTTTCCATATGCGCCGCGGCGCAGGAGGCCTCGCGCGTGCTCGCGCGGCTGCCCACCGAGACGAAGGACGCGGCCCTGCACGCGATGGCCGATGCGCTGCTGGAGCGCGAGGAGGAGATCCTCGAGGCGAACGCGCGCGACATGGAGGCCGGCCGCGAGGCTGGGCTCTCGAGCGCGCTGCTCGACCGGCTCGAGCTCGATTCGGCCCGGCTCGCCGGGATCGCCGCCGACGTGCGGAAGATCACCGAGCTGGTGGATCCGGTGGGGGAGGTCATCGACGAGCGGACGCTCGAGAACGGGCTGGAGATCGAGCGCGTGCGGTTCCCGCTCGGCGTGGTTGCCGTGGTGTACGAGGCGCGGCCGAACGTGACCATCGACTGCACAGCGCTGTGCCTGAAGTCCGGCAACGCGATCGTGCTGCGCGGCTCGTCCTCGGCCGCGCACTCGAACGCCGTGCTCGCGCGGGTCGCGGGCGATGCGGTGGAGAGCGCCGGCATCCCGTCCGGCGCGGTCGCGCTCGTCTCCGGCGGCGGGCGTGGGGATCTGCCCGAACTCGCGCAGCAGGAGGAGTACCTCGACCTGATCATCCCGCGCGGAGGCGGGGGCCTGAAAGCCACGCTCAAGGAGCACGCGACGGTTCCTGTCCTGTATGCGGCGGCCGGCAACTGCCACCTGTTCGTGGACGCGAGCGCGGATCTGGACATGGCCGTGTCGATCGCGCACAACGCGAAGGTGCAGCGCCCGGGCGTGTGCAACTCGATCGAGACCCTGCTCGTGCACTCCGCCGTGGCGGAGGAGTACCTGCCGCGTGTTTTCGAGGCGCTGCGCGCCGATGGTGTCGAGCTGCGTGGGGACGAGCGTGTGCGGGCCGTGGACGGCGACGTGCTCGAGGCCGCCGAGGAGGACTGGTCGACCGAGTACCACGACCTGATCCTCGCGGTGCGGGTGGTGGACTCGGCGGAGGAGGCCATCGACCACGTGAACCACTTCTCGAGCGGGCACTCGGAGGCGATCGTGACCGGCGACGATGCCGTGGCGCGTGACTTCACCGATCTCGTGGACGCCGCTGCCGTGTACGTGAACGCGTCCACGCGGTTCACGGACGGGGCGGTGTTCGGCATGGGTGCGGAGATCGGCAACTCGACCCAGAAGCTGCACGCGCGCGGGCCGATCGCGCTGCGCGAGCTCTGCACCTACAAGTACGTCGGCCGGGGCACCGGGCAGATTCGATGAGGGCGCGCGAGGCGAGCCAGTAGCCGCGATCGGGATCTTCGGCGGGGCGTTCAATCCCCCGCACCTCGGGCATCTGGTGTGCGCGCAGGAGGCGTGGGTGCAGCTCGGCCTCGAGCGGGTGCTGCTCGTGCCCGTGGCCCAGGCCCCGCACCGCGAGATCGAGGGGGATCCGGGTGCGGAGGAGCGCTTCGCGATGTGTGCTGAGGCGGTGGCGGGTGACCAGCGCCTGGAGGTCTCGCGCATCGAGATCGACCGCGGCGGTCCGTCCTACACCGTCGACACACTCCGGGCACTCCATGCAGACCATCCAGAAGACGAGCTGCACCTGATCCTCGGCGCCGACCAGGCCGCGGCACTCGGCTCTTGGCGGGAGCCCGAGGAGGTCCTGCGCCTGGCGGCGGTGGCGGTGGCCGAGCGGCGTGGGGTGGCGCGCAGTGATCTTCTGGAGCGAGTGTCCTCGATCCCCGGATCCGGAGACCGCATCGCGTTCTTCGACATGCCGCGCGTGGACATCTCGGCTTCGCTGCTGCGCCGCCGTGCCGCGGAGGGCAAGCCGCTGCGCTACCTGTTGCCGGCTGCGGTGGCCGCGCGGGTGGCCTCAGAACGGCTCTACGCATGAGGCCGGCTCCCGAGCCCGTGTCCGGCGCCGAGGGGGCGGGCGGCCTGGCGGAGCGGATCGCCGCTATCGCCTCGGACCGCAAGGCCGAGGACATCCGTGTGCTCGAGGTCGGAGATCTCGTCGGCTACACCGACCAGTTCGTCATCTGCACCGGCAACACCGAGCGCCATACGAAGGCCATCCACGACGCGATCTACCGCGAGCTGAAGGACGAGGGCCTCATGCCCCGCCGCGTCGAGGGCGATCGCGAAGCCCGCTGGATCCTCATGGACTACCTCGAGTGCGTCATCCACATCTTCACCCCCGAGGCGCGCGGCTACTACCGCCTCGAACAGCTCTGGGGCGAGGCCCCGGCGCGCGCGGTCGACTGACCGTTTCCGTCCGGCATACGAACTAGTGTTCGTGCGGTGAAGACAGATCAGAAAGGAGCCATCGCGGAAATTGAGGTCGCCGCGGCAGCAGTCCGGCTCGGCGTGCCGGTGTTCAAGCCGGTGGCCGAGCGCGGCCGGGCCGACCTAGTGCTCGAAATCGGCGGCCAGCTGCTCCGCGTGCAATGTAAATGGGGGCGAAAGCGCGGCGACGTGATCGTCGTCAACATCGGCGGGAACTACCTGACCCCCGCGGGTTACGTCCGCAGCACGTACTCCGCGGACGAGATCGACGTGGTGGCGTCCTACTGCCAAGAGCTCGATCGCTGTTATCTGCTGCCCGTCAGCTTGATCGAAGGCTGCCGCTCGATTCAGCTTCGCCTTGCACCGACCAGAAACAACCAGCGGGCTTCACTACACTGGGCGGCTGAATACGAGTTCGATGGGGCTATAGCTCAGCTGGAAGAGCGCTTGCGTGGCACGCAAGAGGCCGCCGGTTCGAGCCCGGCTAGCTCCACTTCTCCGCTCCCTCCGACCCAGATCGGCGCCAACGAGTTCCATAAGCGCTTCGGCTACTGGGCGGAGCAGGTGGTGGGTGGCCGCGAGGTCCTCGTGACCCGCTGGGGGAAGCCGTACCTGAGGCTTGCCGCCGCACAGCCAAAGCTCGTCGCCGCGTAGCCGCCCCTTACGGTCCGCGAACGCGATGTTCGGCGGCCGGCGTTTGAAGGTATACCTCCACGAATGAGCCACTACGACGCATTCGTGATCGGAGCTGGGCCCGGCGGCGAAGTCGTCGTCGCCCGCCTCAAGGACGCCGGGCTGAACGTCGCAATCGCCGAGCGCGAGCTGCTCGGCGGCGAGTGCGGCTCGTGGGGTTGCATCCCCTCGAAGACGCTCCTGCGCCCCGTCGAAGCCGCCGCCGAGGCCCAGCGCACCTGGGGTGTAGCGAAGCCCGACGTCGACTGGGGTCCCGTCCGCGAGTACCGCGACTACATGATCCGCGACCTCGACGACTCCGACGAGATCGAGTCCTACGCTGAGAAGGACATCAAGGTCTTCAAGGACGCGGCCCGTATCGCGGGCCCCGGCAAGGTCGAGGTCGGTGGCGAGACCCACGACGCGGACAGGATCATCCTCGCCACCGGCAGCGACGCCGTGATCCCGCCCATCGACGGCCTCGAGGAGGCCGGCTACTGGACCAACCGTGAGGCGACAACCTTCAAGACGGTTCCCGAGTCCGTCGTGATGCTCGGCGGCGGCCCGATCGGCATCGAGCTCGGTCAGATGTTCGCCCGCTACGGCGCCCGCGTGACGCTCGTGGAGTCGCAGGAGCGCCTCCTCGCCCGCGAGGACGAGGCAATCGGCGAGCTGCTGAAGGAAACCCTGGAGGACGACGACATCGACGTCCGCCTCGGCTCCAAGGCCGTGAGCGTCGAGCGCACGAGCACCGGCCGCATCGTGCGCCTCGCCGACGGCGGCACCGCCGAGGGCCAGGAGCTCGTCGTGGCCATCGGCCGCAAGCCGCGCACCGCCGGCCTCGGTATCGAAGAGGTCGGCGGGAGCCTCGACGAGAAGGGCGGCGTCGAGATCGACGAGCGCTGCCGCGCCGCGGAGAACGTATGGGCCGTCGGCGACATGACGGGCATCGCCCCCTTCACCCACGTCGCGAAGTACCAGGGCCGCCTGGTGGTGGCCGACATCACAGGCAAGTACGAGCCGAAGGCCGACTACACGGCGATCCCACGCGTGGTCTTCTCAGACCCCGAGGTCGCGGCCGTGGGCCTCACGGAGGAGCAGGCGAAGGAGCAGGGCATAGACCTCGTCACCGAATGCCTGGACCTCTCGGGCGTCGGGCGCTCGCACACCTACGAGCGCGAGCCGCGCGGGCGCATGTGCATCCTCGCCGACCGCGAGCGCCGCGTGCTCGTCGGAGCCTGGGCCGTCGGCCCCATGGCCAGCGAGTGGATCCACCTCGCCACGCTCGCCGTGAAGGCCGCCATCCCCATCGAGGTGCTCCGCGACACCGTCGCGCAGTTCCCCACCTACGCGGAGGCCTACGTCTTCGTGCTCGAGACGATCGACCTCTAGCCTCACGGAGTGGAGTTCCGCTTCGACCGACGTGAGATCGCCGGCGCCGTGGCGGATGTCGGGGTGCTCGTACCGATCGCCGTCGCCCTGATCGTAAAGAACGACCTCTCTGCCACCGCGGTGCTGCTCCCCGCAGGCCTCCTCTACCTCGCCGCGGCCGCCATCTACCGCCTACCGGTACCCGTGCAGCCGCTGAAGGCCTTCGGCGCGATCGCCATCGCCGAGGGCCTCGGCTCAGATGAGATCGCCGCCGGAGCCCTGCTCATGGGCGTGATCTTCGTCGTGCTGGGTCGCACGGGGGCCATCGATTGGGCGGCCAGGCACCTCCCCAAGCCGATCATCCGAGGCGTCCAGCTCACCGTTGGCCTTCTCTTTCTCAAGATCGCCTTCGAGCTCCTCGCCGATCCGCCGAAGGCGTTCGCGGATCACGCGCTTCCCGTTGGCCTGGCGCTGGTCCTCGGCGGCGGCGTGCTCGCTCTCGCGCTCGCGCTCAAACAGCGCCACATCGCCCTCGTCCTGGTCGGCGCCGGCGCCGTCGCGATGATCCTCACCACCGGGGGGCCCGATGCCGCCGGCCCCTCGGCCATCGAAGCGCCGGCACTGAGCGGCGAGGTGCTGCTCACCGCCCTCACCGTGCTCGTGCTTCCCCAGCTGCCGCTCTCGTTTGCGAACTCCTGCGCGGCCACCGCCGACGCCGCGCGCACCTACTTCGGCGACCACGCCGCCCCCGTGAAGCCCGGGCGCCTCGCCACCTCCCTCGGGACCGCCAACCTCCTCGCCGGAACGATCTCCGGCATGCCCGTCTGCCATGGCGCCGGTGGCATGACGGCCCACGTGTCCTTCGGCGCCCGAACCGCGGGCGCCCCGGTCTTCATGGGCATCGTCCTGGTGGGCCTCGCCCTCGGCCTGGGTGCCGGGCTCGCCGGGATGCTCGTCGGATTCCCGCTGCCGATCCTCGCCGGGCTGCTCGCCGGTGCCGGCTTGCTGCACCTGGGCCTGCTCGGCGACCTCGAGCAGCGCTTCGCGTGGGGAGTCGCCCTGACGGTCGGGCTCATCGGCTTCACCACGAACCTCACCTTCGGGCTCGCCGCCGGCCTGGCTCTATGGGGTCTGCGCGCGGGCGCGCAGCGCGTGCGCCCCGCGCTCGCGAACTGATGACTCAGGTCACTAGCGCTCGACCCACCCCGGCACGTCGAGGTCCTCGAACGGGCTGCCGCCGCGCGGCGAGGGGTCCGCCGGCGGGGTGGAGCGCCTGCGTCCGCCGGGCCGCGAGGGCGGGATCGCATCCGAGCCGCGCCCGAGCGGCGCCTTCATCTGTGCCTGCATCCGCTGGTGGGATGCCTGCACGTCGTGCAGGATGCGCGCGGCCTGGTCGTTCAGCGCCTCGCCCAGCTGGCGCAGCCCTGCGGAGATCGCACGCGCCTCGGAAAGGGAGTCATCGGCCGCCTCCTGCGCGGCCTTCACGAGCTCGGCGGCCTCCTTCTTCGCATCCTCGCCGAGGGCGATTGCCTTGCGGCGCGCGTCGGCGAGCTCGGCCTCGGCGGACTCGTGCGCCGCCGCGCGCTGGGCGTCGGCCTGCCCACGCGCCTGCGCGACCTCGGCGGCAGCCTGGTCACGCGCCTGCGCGACCTCCGCTGCAGCCTGCTCACGCGCCGCGCGCAGCGCCTCGTCGACCTCGGCCTGGGCCTCGGCCCTGATCGTGTCGGCCGCGGCCTGGGCGGCCTCGACGATCGCCTCCACCTGCTCCGCAGCGAAATCAGCCGCGCGTGATGACGAAGTCATGCGGACAAGTCTCGCACGCCCATGCGGCCGGAACGACCCGGCCGCGCTCGCGGCCGGGTGCGCTCCTACCGGTTGATCAGACCGCGGCTGCGGGTGGGGCGGCGTCCGACTCGCCCCGCCAGCGCATCGCCAACATCCCGCCGATGATCGCGACGAGCAGCGCCGCGCCGATTGCTCCGACGAAGCCGATCGGCGTGACAGCAATCACCCCGAGCACGATCGCGACCCACCCGATCCACTTCGGCAGGGCGCCGTGGCGGATCACCGAGAGGCCGGTCGCGAGCAGGAACAGCTGCGAACCCACCGCCATCGGCATGTAGTCGTTCTCGTACAGGGCACTCAACGCCTGAGCGGCAGCCGGATCGAGGTCCTCTGCGGTCTCGGCGAGCGTCATCGTGATCGTGGCGTCGATAGCCAGTCCGACCGCGACGATCACGAGTCCAGCGAAGGCCACCGCGGACAGAATTCCGCGCCCACCCTCCGCGTCGCGGAGCGCCCTGCGAAGCGCGCCGGCGAAGAAGACGAGCAGTGTGGCCGCCAGCCCTTCCAGCATGCCGCTGAAGAACGACGCCCCTTCGTTGTCGACGTAGAACGCGATGATCTCGGCCGGCGAGTCATCGCTCACGTCCGGTGGTTCACCGCCGACGACGAATCCGACAACCACGAGCACCGGAAACGCGACACCGGCGAGCGGTGCGAGCCACTTCTTGTCCATTCGGACCTTTCCCCTGCGTTGAAGGAACTGGCACGCGAGCCTAGGTCGGCTGCCGGACCGTGTCGAGACAGAAGTGACGCATCGCACGGTTGAACAGCTCGGCGCGCTCCCACTGCAGGAAGTGGCCCGCGTTCGCCACCACGAAGGGCCCGCCGACCTCCGGCAGCGCGGCCGCCATCCGCTCGGGAAAGTCGCTCGCCACCACGTGGTCCTCGGGCCCGTAGAGCAGCAGCGTGGGGGTGGGGTTCGGCTCGAAGAAGCGCGGCTTCTCCGAGAGCTCGCGCATGCCGAGCGCGGACTCGTACAGGCCGATCGAGGAGCGGAACACCTCGGCGTCCGCGAACGGCTCGGTGTGGAAGTCCACGTCCTCGCGCGTGAATGCGCCCGGCGCCGCCCAGAAGCGGTGGCCGTACATTCCGGCCACCCATGCGCGCCGCTTCTCCGGTGTGTCGAGCTCGGCCGCGAGGCCCTCCGCGTCGCGGCCCTGGCGGATGAAGTAGTCGCCCGCCTGCCGGGTGTCCGCGCCGATCCCCGGCGCATCGCCGAGGATCGGCACGACGGTGTTGAAGAGCACCATCCGCGGGACGAAGCCCTCGAAGCGCAGCGAGAGGTCGTAGGCGACCGCGCCGCCATAGTCGCCGCCGGCCACCACGCAGCGCTCGTGCCCGAGCTCGCCGTGCACGAGCGCGTGGAGATCGCGCGCCGAGGCGGCCATGTCGTAGTGGCCGTCGGGCGCGGGCCCCGAGTCCCCGAAGCCGCGCAGGTCGGGCACGATCACCTCGAAGCCGGCCTCGGCGAGCGGCTCGACGTTGCGCGCCCATATCCGCTTGGTCTCGGGCCACCCGTGGATCAGGAGAAGCGGGAACCCGCCCTCGCCCTCACGCCAGTAGGCGGTGCGGCCCGCGCGTCGTAGCTCGAACACGGATCGAGACTACGTAACCTCATCGTCCCGATGAGCGAGCAGCGCTACGACCCGCAGTCGATCGAGCCGAAATGGCAGGCGGTCTGGGCGGAGGAGGGCACCTGGGAGGTGTCCAACGACGACGCGCGCCAAGCCGACACCGCCTACGTCCTCGAGATGCTCCCGTACCCCTCGGGAGAGCCCCACATCGGCCACCTGAAGGTCTATTCGGTCGGCGACTCGATCGCGCACTACCGCCGCCGCACCGGCAGGAAGGTGCTGCACCCGATGGGCTACGACGCCTTCGGGCTCCCGGCCGAGAACCACGCGATCCGCACCGGCCAGCATCCGCGCGAGTCCACCGAGGCCTCGATTGCCGAGTTCCGCCGGCAGTTCCGCGACTGGGGCATCTCGATCGACTGGACGCGCGAGTTCGGCACCCACGAGCCGCGCTACTACCGCTGGACCCAGTGGCTCTTCCTGAAGATGCTCGAGCGCGGCATCGCCTACCGCAAGGACGCCGCCGTGAACTGGTGTCCCAACGACGCGACGGTGCTCGCCAACGAGCAGGTGATCGACGGGAAGTGCGAGCGCTGCGGAACCGAGGTCGAGTCGCGCCAGCTCGAGCAGTGGTTCTTCAAGATCACCGACTACGCCGACCGCCTCCTCGACGATCTCGAGCACATCGAGTGGCCGGCGCACGTGAAGACGATGCAGCGCAACTGGATCGGCCGCTCCGAGGGCGCGCAGGTGGTCTTCCACTGCGAGGAGCTCGGCACCGATTACCCCGTCTTCACCACACGCCCGGACACGCTCTTCGGCGCGACCTTCTTCGTGCTCGCCCCCGAGCACCCCGACGTGCTGAAGCTGAACGACTCCCCCGAGGTGCGCGAGTACCTGAACAGCGCGCTCTCCGAGTCCTCGGAGGAGCGCGGCGACGAGCACAAGGAGAAGACCGGCGTCGCGCTGGGGCGCACCGTCACGAACCCGGTGAACGGCAAGCAGATCCCGATGTACGTGGCCGACTACGTGCTGATGGAGTACGGCACCGGTGCGATCATGGCCGTGCCCGCGCACGACACGCGCGACTTCGAGTTCGCCGAGAACTTCGGTGTCGAGATCCGGCCGGTGGTCGAGCCCAGCGGGGGAGAGGAGCTGCCGTTCACGGCCGACGGGCCGCTCGTGAACTCCGGCCGCTTCGACGGCGTGCCGAACCGCGATGCCTTCGAGCAGATCGTCGACTGGCTGGCCGAGGAGGGTAAGGGCGAGCGCTCGGTCAACTACCGCCTCCGCGACTGGCTGCTCTCGCGCCAGCGCTACTGGGGCTGCCCGATCCCGGTCGTCCACTGCGAGCAGCACGGCATTGTGGCCGTGCCCGACGACCAGCTGCCGGTGGAGCTCCCCGACATCGAGGACTACGCGCCGAAGGGCCGCTCACCGCTCGCCGCTGCCGAGGAGTGGGTGAACACCACCTGCCCGGAGTGCGGCGGCCACGCCCGCCGCGAGACCGACACGATGGACACCTTCGTCGATTCCTCCTGGTACTTCCTGCGCTACTGCGACGCGCTCAACGACGAGGCGCCGTGGGACCGCGCCGTCGCCGACGGCTGGATGCCCGTCGATCAGTACATCGGGGGTGTCGAGCACGCGATCCTGCATCTGATGTACGCGCGGTTCTTCACCAAGGCGCTCGCGGACATGGACCTGATCGGCTTCCAGGAGCCGTTCGCGAACCTCTTCACGCAGGGGATGATCACCCGTGGGGGCGCGAAGATGTCCAAGTCGAAGGGCAACGTGGTCTCGCCGGGCGACATCGTCGCGCGTTACGGCGCCGACACCGCGCGCTGCTACATCCTCTACGTCGGCCATCCGGCCGAGGGCGGCGACTGGTCCGACGACGGCATCGACGGCCTGCACCGCTTTCTCTCGCGCCTGTGGCGCGCCGCGGTGGAGGCGTCCGAGCTGCCCGATGAGGAGGTCGCATCGCCCGGCGAGCTCACGCGCAAGGCGCACTGGGCCATCGACAAGGTCACACGCGACCTCGGTGAGCGCTTCGCCACTCACACGTCGATCGCTGCGGTGATCGAGCTCGTCAACGAGTGGCACCGCTCGCGCGAGAGCGCCGCGCCCGGCGAGCTGCGCTTCGCCGCCGCCACCGCGGCCTCACTCATCTTCCCGTTCGCCCCGCACCTCGGCTCCGAGGCCTACGAGCTCGTGGCAGGCGCGCGGGTGTGGGAAGAGCCCTGGCCGGAGGCCGACCCCTCGCTGCTCGTGTCCGACACCGTCGAGGTGGTGGTGCAGGTGAACGGCAAGCTGCGCGACCGGGTGGCGGTGCCGGCCGGGGCCTCCGAGGAGGACCAGGAGCAGCTTGCCCGCGATTCGGAGAAGGTCGCGGGTTACCTCGCGGAGGGCGAGGTGCGCAAGACGATCGTGGTGCCGGGCAAGCTCGTGAACTTCGTGGTCGCGTAGGGCCGCGGCGCGCTCAGCGGCGGGGGGGTCTGCGCAGCGAGCTTCTCGAGCGCGTCGAGCGTGAGCGCCACTGCGGCCACGCGGGCGTCGTGCTCGAGCCGGACGCGTTCCTCGAGATCGGCGGGCACTGCGCCGGGCACCTTCTCGAGCGCACCTGCATAGTCTGGGTTGCGATCGCGAAGCCTGCGGGCGATGCGTGTGGAATGCAGGCCGCCCTTGGCGGCCTTCGCGTCGTCGTAGGTCGCGCCCCACACGGAGGCCACGAGCACCGGATCGTCCTGCCAGGGCGGGTTCTCGCCCACGACCTGCTTGAACTCTCCGGCCCGCCAGCGGTGATACAGACCCGGCGCACCGGAGAATGCCTCGAAGAGGGCGACAGCGCCGACGCAGCCGATGACCACCCGAAGGACGCTCGGAAGCACCTGACGGTTGATCACGCACTGGACCAAGCCTTCGCCCGCGGGCAGGCACTTGCCCTCGATGTCCGGGATCGGGAGGGCGAACAGCACGCCGAAGCCGAGCCCCACGACGAGCACGCAGGAGTGGTGAGTTTCCGGGTTCCGGTCTTCGGCCCTTGGCGCTCCCGGCGGCAGGAACGGCGGACGACCCTGGACGCCTGTTCGATGCAAGGATGCCTGCCATGCGCATCTTCCTGGCCGGATCCACAGGAGTGATCGGCCGGAGGCTGATCCCGCTCCTCGTCCAAGCCGGCCACCAGGTCACCGGAATGACCCGTTCCGAAGCCAAATTCGAGCTGCTGCGCTCGCTTGGTGCCGAGCCGGTGGTGGCCGATGCCCTCGACCGCGAGGGGCTTGCCGCGGCGGTGGCCGCAGCGCGTCCAGAAGCGGTCGTGCACGAGCTCACCGACATACCCGCTGCGATGAACCCCAAGAAGTACGAGCAGGAGATGGCGGGCAACGACCGCCTGCGGATCGAGGGCACGCGCAACCTCGTTGACGCCGCGCGGGCCGCGGGCGCCTCGCGCATCGTCGCGCAGAGCATCGCGTTCGCGTACGCGCCCGGCAAGGCGCTGCGCACGGAGGAGGACCCCCTCCAGGACACCGGCGACGGGAGCGGCTTCGGCCGCACCGTGGCGGCGCTCGCCTCGCTCGAGGAGTCGGTCACGGGCGCTGGGGGCGTGGTGCTCCGCTACGGCTACTTCTACGGACCCGGATCGGCGTATGCACCGGACGGCGCCTTTGCCGCGCTCATGCGCAAGCGCAGGATGCCGGTGGTCGGCAACGGGGCGGGCGTCTGGTCCTTCGTGCACGTCGACGACGCCGCCTCGGCCACAGTCGCCGCTCTCGGCCTCGACGGCCCGGCGATCTTCAACGTCTGCGACGACGAGCCGATGGCGGCGCGCGAATGGGTGCCGGAGTTCGCGGCGGGCGTGGGGGCGCCCAAGCCCATGCGGGTCCCCCGCTTCGTGGCGCGCATCGCTGCCGGTGAGTTCGCCGTCTATGCGATGACCGCGCAGCCCGGCGCGTCTAATTTGCGTTTCAAGAAGGCCACCGGGTGGGAACCGCAATGGCGTACGGTCCGCGAGGGATTCGCCCGGGGCCGCGACGAAGGAGGCAACGATGGAACGGAATAGGTTCGATGCCGCACCCCTGCTCGCCGGACTCGGCGCGCTCATCCTGCTGATCGCCCTGTTCCTCGACTGGTTCGAGCCGGGCATCAGCGCCTGGACCTCCTTCGAGGTGCTGGACCTGCTGCTTGCGGGTGTGGCGATCGCCGCGCTGCTGGCGCTCGCCGACGCGCTCGACCTCGCTCACTACGTGCCGAAGACCCTGCTGGTGGTGCTCGGAGCGATCGCGTTCGTGATCGTCGCCTCCCAGCTCATCGACCGCCCACCGGCGGCGGAGGGCGCCGGGCTCGAGGAGGGCGCATGGCTCGCGTTCGCCGCCTCGGTGCTCATGCTGCTCGGCGGGATTGCGGCCGCGGCGAGCATCTCGCTGGCGGTCTCGGTCGACCGCAAGGGGCCGGGCGAGCCCGCCGAGCGCGAAGCGGCATCCCCGGTCCCGCCCGCCTCGCGGCCGGAGACGGCCGTGCGGCGGCCGGAGAGTGACGCGATGCGCGCCGAAACGACGGAGCCCACGGACACCTCCGCCACCTTGCCGCTCGGCAAGCAGCCACCCGCGGGCGACTGACATAGGAGCAACCGATGGGCGAGCTCCTCGCGAAGGTCCTGCCGCTCTGCATCGGCGCGGCGATCAGTCCGGCGGTCCTCACGGTGCAGCTGATCAACCTCGGGGGCAAGCAGTCGCCGCTGCGCCGCGCGTGGGTATTCGTCGCGGGTTTCTTCGTCGTCTCCGTGGCGCTCGCGGTGCTGGCGCTCACGCTCGTGCGCGCCACCCACGCGGCCGACGGCAACGACGCGGAGATCGGCGGCGCGGTGAAGGTCGGCGCCGGCGTGCTGCTGCTCGTGCTCGGCGTGCGCTCACTCACCCGCGCTCCGAAGGAGAAGGTCGCGAAGGCCGAGCACACCGGTCCGCGCCTCGGTCAGGCCTTCGTCCTCGGCATGGTCCTGATGGCCACCAACTTCTCGAGCATCCTGCTGATGTTCCCCGCGGTCCACGAGACCGGCATCGCCGATGTGTCCGATGGCTCGAAGGCCGTGGTCATCGCCGTGATCCTGTGTTTCGTGCTGGCGCCCGCGGCGCTGCCGCCGCTCACGGTCACGGCGCTCGGGGCGCGCGGCGAGAGCGCGATGGCGGCGCTCGACCGCTTCTTCGCCGCCCATCGCCAGGCCATTGCTGCGGCGATCTGCTTCGCCTTCGCCGTCTACCTGCTGGCAAGCGGGCTGCCGAAGCTGCTGTGAGCGCCAGGGGGTGTTCGGGGAAAGGTCGAACTATTCGACCAAACCTCGAACACCCCCGTCGCGTTTGCGGTGTCGTCGCGAGCGTGGTGCGAGTTCGTAACCCTCGTCGCCCACGGGTAACGCGCACCGCGCGATCCTCGGCCGCATGGAGCGCTCCGACCTTGCACGCCTCGCTTCGTGGGCCATCGCCGGCGTGCTCGTGGTCGCGCTCGGGGCGGCGATGCTGCGCGGGCGCGAGGGGCCGGCTCCGCCCGAGGTGTCGGTTTCCGGGCCGGGTGCGGGGGAGCGCCCGCCGGGGCGGAAGCGAGACCGAGACGGGCGCGCGGCGCCGGCGTATGTATCGGTGGCCGGTGAGGTCCGCCGGCCAGGGCTGGTGCGTGTCCGCTCCGGCGCCCGCGTCGGAATGGCGGTGCGGCAGGCAGGCGGGATCACGGGGCGTGCGGATCTCGCCGGGGTGAACCTCGCCGCGCGCGTGAAGGACGGGCAGCAGGTCGTGGTGCCGCGGCGCGGAGCGGCTCTGGCGAGCGGCGCCGGCGGATCGGCGGGCGGCTCGCCGGGGGCCGGAGCGGCCGGGTCCGGCGTACCGGCCGGAACGGCCGGAACGGCCGGAGTCGCCAAGGTCTCGCTCGCGACTGCGACGGTCGAGCAGCTCGACACGCTCGACGGCATCGGGCCGACGCTCGCCCAGCGGATCGTCCGCGAGCGCGACGCCCGCGGCGGGTTCAAGTCCGTCGGCGAGCTGAAGGCGGTGGAGGGGATTGGGGAGAAGCGCTTCGCGGCGCTGCGCGATGCGCTCGCTCCGTGAGCCGAGCGATAGGTGCACGCTCGGCTATCCGTGCGAGAGATGCGCGCGTATGGCTCGCTGCCCGTCCCCACCTGCTGCTCGTGGCGGTCGCGGTGGCGGGCCTGGCGTGCTCACCGGGCGGGTCAGAGGCGGTGGCCGGCGCAACCATCTGCTCTGCCGCGGCCGCCCGGATCACCTCCCGCTCGTACGCTCTCGTCGCTGCAGTCCTCGCGGTGGCACTCGGCGCCGGTGCATTCGGGATGGCACGGCTCGATGCGATCGGCGCCCCTGGCAAGCGGGTTCCTGCCGCCGGGGAGCTGAGGGCGCGGGCGATCCAGCTCGAGCCCGCCCGCACGGTTCGCTTCGGCACCCGTGCGG
>JACCYP010000284.1 GCA_013696425.1 Thermoleophilaceae bacterium | reverse complement strand
CTCGAGCGCCTCGCCAAGCTCAAGGAGCAGGGCGTGCTCTCAGACAGTGAGTTCCAGGTCCAGAAGGCCAAGATCCTCAGCGACCTGTAGCCCAAGCTGCCGCTCCTGCCTGACCGCGCCTGCTCCCCTACATGTCGCGCAGGATCTCGGCCTTCTTCGCCTGGAACTCGGATTCGGTGATCGCGCCGGAGACCTTCAGCGCCTGAAGCCGTTCGAGGCGGTCGATCGCCTCCCCCTCCTGGTCGGCGGCAGGAACCGGTGCCGGCGCCGGGGTGACCGACGATCCGCCCGACATGACGCTCGACGCCATCGAGGGAATCGTGATGCCGGAGTCCATGCCGGTCATTCCCATGATGCTCGGCGTGGCTCGCCTGCCCCGCAGGCCGTAGATCACGGGGCCGATGCCGAGCGGGAGCATCACGAAGGCGGCGATGGCTGCTCCGATCTTGGAGTCGGCGCGGTCGGTCGAGGCCGGCCCGAACGCCGCGACGAGGGCCGCAGCCGACAGCGCGAGCATCAGCATGCCGAAGGCCAGCACGCCGGCGTTGCCGCGGCGGGCGTTGCCGCTCCCCCCGCGGGCGGCGTAGATCGCGATGGCGATCAGGGTGCCGAAGATCCCGCCGACGAGACCGCCGACCCGCAGGCCGGTGCCCTCGGGGCAGGGCTGCACCACCTGGTAGGCGCCGCCGTCGGCGCAGGTGCCGGTGCGGATCAGGCCGTAGAGGCCCCACGTCGCGGCAGCGATCGAGACCGCCGCGAGGCCGAGGCCGAGCAGGGCGGCGAGCCAGTACCTCAATCGAACCTCGCGACGCAGCGCTGCACGCCGGCTGCGTCCTTGGCGCGCGAGAAGCAGCGCGAGCGGGCCTGGATCTTCTTCTGCAGCTGCCGCGATTCGCGCTGCTGCCTGGCCTGCTGGCGCAGAACCGCGCGCGGTGGGGCGCCGAGCTTGCGCACGTCGCTGCCGTTCCCGGCCGCCTGCCACTGGCGCCGGGCGATCGGTACGTCGCGCTTCAGGAAGACCGACCAGCCATAGCTCTCCCGGCCGCCGCCGAACCCGGGGCTCTCGGTGAGCACCATGTAGTCGAGGTCGTCGGTGCTCGCGCCCGCCCTGCGCGCCACGGCCTTGGTGATCTTCGCCGGCGCGGAGAGGTTGATGGCCGAGAACGGATAACCGGCGTCGGTCGAGTCGCCGAAGTCGGTCGTGCTCGCCCGGTAGGCCGGGTCCACGCGCACGATCTCCTGGCGGCCGTTGGAATCCCGCACCGTCATGTCGAGTGAGACCGGCGCGAGGCGGAGGTTCTTGATCGTGGTGCGTGGTGCCTTGTCCTGCACCTCGTCGAGCGCACGGCGGAGGTTGCCGCGCAGGATCAGCGAGTCCTC
Organism: Thermoleophilaceae bacterium; assembly: GCA_013696425.1. Taxonomy (GTDB): domain Bacteria; phylum Actinomycetota; class Thermoleophilia; order Solirubrobacterales; family Thermoleophilaceae; genus JACCYP01. Next base: position 713 of record JACCYP010000284.1, on the reverse strand, counting down.
GTCGAGGCCGGCGATGTCGCCGCGCTGGGCCTGGGCGAGCGGATCGTCGATGAAGTGCTGCTCGGAGAGGAAGAGCGTTGCGCCCACCAATGCGACGGTCACCAGGAAGAAGAGCACCGCGATGGCGCGCTCGGGGGGACCGCCGCCGCCCTGCGGACCCTCCGCCTCGGGAATCGTGCCGCCATGGCTCACGGTGCCGCCGAGTCGCGGGTTGACAGTCATCGCGCGGGCACCCTAACCCCTCAGCAGACGCCGTTCGTGTCGATGTCGAAGGGGAGCTCTGCGAGGCCCGCCGCCGACATCGCGGCCCGCACCGGGACTGTGTCGGGCGCGTAGGCGAGCAGGAAGCCGCCGCCGCCGGCTCCCATCAGGACGACACCCGTGGCGCCCGCCGCGAGCGCCGCCTCCCGCAGGCCCGGTATCGGCCCGTCCGCCATCGCCGGGATCCGCTCGAGCTTGTACTCCCAGTGCTTGTTCATCAGCTCGGCGAAGGTCCCGAAGTCGCCCGCCTCGAGCGCGGCGCAGCTCTCGCCCGCGAGCTCCATCGTGCGCCGGAGGTTCGCGGCGGTCTCGGCGTCCCCGGCGATCGTGCGCCGCACCTGCTCGGAGAGCACCCCCGAGGCCGAGCGCTTCACGCCCGTGTAGAAGAGGAGGAAGCGCTCGCGCAGCGCCTCGGTCGTCGCCGGCGGGAGGTCTAGCGGCCTCACCTCGAC
>JACCYP010000069.1 GCA_013696425.1 Thermoleophilaceae bacterium | reverse complement strand
ACGGAGATGCGCGGCTTGCTCACGCGCCCCTGCGCCGTCCCATCCGCCGCCGCAGCGCGCCGCGCAGGGCGATCGGGGCGAACGGAAGCTCGCGGAAGCCCGCCACCGGCGCGGGCCGCTCGCGCGGAAGCTCGCGGCGCATCTGCAGGCGGCCGTTCGCGGCGGCCGCGTTGCGGTCGATCACGGCCTGCCCGGCATAGACCGCGAAGTGAACGAGCGCGCCGCGGATGCGCTCGGCCGGAGTGAGATTGCGCCCCCACTTCCAGAGCAGGTACTCGCGGCTGCGGCCCATGAGCCGGTTCTTGGCGGCGCTGCCGGAGCCGAGCGTGGCCGAGGAGTCGTGCCAGGCGACCGCTGCGGGCGCAACCTCGCAGCGGTGGCCCTCGAGGCGCATCCGGATGCCGAGGTCCACGTCCTCGAGGTAGGCGAAGAAGCGCGGGTCGAAGCCCCCGAGCGCCAGGAACGTGCCCCGGTCGAAGCCCGCGGCACCGCCGCTCGGGGCGAAGGGCACGGAGCCGGCGGGGGGCACGGAGCCGGCGGGGGGCGGGTAGGGCTCGCCGTGGCAGTAGTCGTAAGAGCCGAGCGACTCGTCGACCTGCGTGCCGAGGGTGTCGATGGCCCCGTCGCGGCGGCGCAGGCAGCCCGCCACCATGGCGGCGCCCGTACGCCTCCAGGCGCCCGCGAGCTCCTGCACGAAGTCGGGCTCGGGCACGGCGTCGTTGTTCAGGAGGATCACGAGCGCGGCCTCACTCGTGCGCACGCCTTCGTTCACGGCCCGGCCGAAGCCCTCGTTGCGGGCCATCCGCACGGTCCTCACATGGGCGAACTCCTCGAGCAGCTCGCCGGTCCCGTCGGTCGAGGCATTGTCGGCCACGCAGACCCCCGCCGGCTCCGACTGGCGGTCGAGGGCCTCCAGCGTCTTCCGGAGCCGATCGGCCTCGTTCCAGTGAGGAATGACCACCTCGACCTCGCTCGCCACTTTGGCTAGCCGGGCTGTGAGCCGTAGGAGTACGAGTAGCCGTAGTACCCGTACTCGCTGTCCTCACCGCGGCGCAGGCCGGTGACCACGAGGGCCGTGGGCCGGTCGGGGAAGCGCCCGAGCGCGTCCTTCGCGGCGACGGCCTCGCCGTCGGTGGTCTTCTTCGAGCGCACGCAGAGCAGGAGCCCGTCCACCAGCGGGATCAACTCACGCGTGTCCACCACCGACAAGAGCGGGGCGGTGTCGAGGATCACCGCGTCGTAGACCTCCGAGACCTCCTCCAGCAGCCCCCGGAAGCGCGTCGAGCGCAGCGCCTCTGCGGGGAAGGGGATCTGGGAGCCGGCGGGGATGCACGCGAACGCCGCCTCGGCGCTCTCTGACGCAGACGTGCCCGGGGCGGCCATCGCCCTGCCCACCTCCACCGTGCGGATCACCTCCGACGGCTCGGCCTGGCCGGTCAGGTAGTCGGTCAAGCCGGGCTTTGACTCAATCTCGAGCCGACTGGCGAGTGAGGGCCGGCGCAAGTCACATTCGATCAGCAGGGTCTTCTTCCCCGCCACGGCGTTGACGCTCGTGAGCGCCAGCGCGACGGTCGTCTTGCCCTCCTCCGGGAGGCCGCTGGTCACGGCGAGCGACTTCACCGGCGTGTCCCCGTGCAGGAACTCGAGGTTCGCGCGCAGTATCCGGAACGCTTCGATGTCGAGCGGGGTGAGCTCCTTGCGGCCGTTCTGGGCGATCGGGTTGCGCCCGAGCGCATCGTCGGTCACGTGGCCGAGCAGCGGCAGGTCGAGCCTCTCCTCGATGTCGCCCGCGCTGCGCAGCCGGCGATCGAACGCCTCGCGCAGGAAGGCCGCGAGGATCCCGAGCGTGAAGCCGACGAGAAGTCCAAGGAGCGTGGTGCGCACGGGCTTCGGCGAGATCGGGGTCGACGGAACGTCGGAGCGCTCAAGCGAGTCGACCGGCTCGGCGAAGTCGCGCAGCGCCTCGAGCTGAGCGAAGCGCGAGCGCAGGTTCGCCTGGGCGAGCAGGTCGTCCTTCCCGAGCGTCTTCAGCCGCCGCTCGAGGCTCTTGGCTGCTACGGCGTAGCGCTTGCGCTCCGCCCGGGTCGCGCGAAGAACGATCTCGTCCGCGTAACCGTCGGCGAGCAGGGCGGCGAACTTGGCGTCGCCGTCGCGCGTCTCGACGATCAGGAGGTTGGTGCGGGGGTCCACGCGCCCACTCACCTTCGCGCGCAGCTCACCGACCGACAGCGAGGAGCCCAGCGAGTTCTTCACCGCTTCGGAAAGGGCCGGGCGCTTCACGAGCTGGGCTGCCACCGAGGGCCGGATGTCCTGCGCGGGGCTGGGCGAGCCGTCGGGACTCACAAGCCCGGTGTCGGCGTTCGCGGCCCTGAAGACGATCGTGGCCTGGCTCGCGTAGACCGGCTTCTCCCACGCGGCGGTCGCGTAGCCCGCGGCACCGAACACGAGCGTCATCAGAACGATCAGCAGCCTGTGCGCGCGGAGTACGCGCACGTAGTCACGGAGGGTGATGTAGCGGGGGGAGTCGCTCAAGGATTCAGGATGCTTCGGCGGGTTCAGACGGCCCGCGCCTTGAGAGTAGGCGCGCAAGTGCGGCCAAACACACCAGCGCAAGCACGGCTGCAATCACCGCCCAGAGGGTGCCCGAAGTAGTCGGCCCGGAATCATCCGGCGCCCTCTGGTCGCCGATAACTCCCGAGCCCTCTGCGCCCCCCGGGCGCTCGCGGGTGCGCTGGGAGAAGCCGGTGAGTGCGTCGCCGTCGGCCCCGGATTGACCGGGCAGCCGCGGCTGCACACCGTCGTCGTCGATGGGTCCGCGGGTCCCGCCGCCGCCGGGAACGCTCTCGCAGTACTGGTCGATCGCTCCCACACCACCCGGCGCGCGGCACGTCTGTGCGACCGCGAGAGATGGCAGCAACGCCCCCGCGCAGGCGATCGCCAGGGCAGCCCAGAGTAGGCGCGGCAACCGTGGCGCCGGGCTAGAGTCCACGGCTTGCCACTGGGGGGAGACAGCGCTTCGTGGTCGGTCCTCGCCAGGAGGGCCGCAAGTTTCGCGATTCCTTTCGCACTGCTCCTAGTCTACGCCCTGAACGGCGGTTCATATGACGTTGTGGTGCGCCAGGAAGAGGCGCTCGTCGTCTGGATCGGGCTGGCCGCCTGCGTCGCGCTTGGGCTGGTGCCGCGCCTACTGCCGCCCACCGCCGCGCTGATCCCCGTCGGGGGGCTCGCGGGCCTCGCGGCGTGGACGCTGCTCTCACTCACCTGGGCCGAGAGCGACGAGCGCGTGGCCCTCGAGCTCGCGCGCGTTCTGCACTACCTCGGCCTGCTCGTGCTGGCCCTCGCGCTGCTCAGCACGAGTACCTGGCGCTGGGCCGCGGGCGGAGTGTTCGCCGGCGCAGTGGTCGTGTGCGGGCTGGCGACGGCCAGCCGGCTATATCCGGGGTCGTTCCCCGACAGCGAGGTGGAGCGCCTGTTCGACATCAAGCGCCTCAGCTACCCGCTCAACTACTGGAACGCCCTGGGCGCGTGGGCAGCGATGACGATCGCAGCCGGGCTCGCGATCAGCGCGCACGCGCGCGTCCTGCTGGTGCGAATGGCCGCGCTCGCGGTCCTGCCCCTCTCCGCGGCGGTCATCTACATGACCTTCTCGCGCGCCGGCATCGCGGGCGCGGCCCTAGCCGTAGGCGCAGCGATCGCGCTTGCGCGCAACCGCTGGCTGGTGGCCGTCCACGCGGCGGCCGCCGGGCTCGGGGCGTTCGTCGTGGTCGAGACACTGCGCCGCCACGACGCGGTGGCCGAGGGCACGGGAACGGCCGGCTCCGGGCGCGTTCTCCTCGCCCTCGCCCTGGCCGCCGGCATCGGCGTGGCCGCCGCCGGCTTCACATCGCTCGCCAAGGGCGACAAGCGCTGGCGGCTGCCGGCGCCGTGGGGGCGGATCGCGCTCGCCGCCGCGGCTGTGGTCGTGCTGGTGGTGGGCACGGCCGCCGCACGCGACACGGTGAACGAGGCGTGGGACGACTTCACCGACCAGCCCGTCGCAACCACCCAGAACGACCCCGAGGACCGGCTCTCGAACCTGAAGGGCACCCGCTACGAGATCTGGAAGTCCGCCATCCGGGCCGCCGAGGACAACCCCATCCAGGGCGTCGGCCCTGGTGCCTTCGAGTTCTGGTGGAACGGCGACGACGGAGGCGAGCACATCCGCGACGCCCACTCGCTCTACCTGGAGCAAGCCGCGGAGCTCGGCATCCCGGGCGGCCTGCTCGTGGTCGCGTTCGTACTCGGCCTCGCCGGGGTGGCCGTGCTCGTCCGGCTGCGCCTCTCGCGATCGCGCTCGATCGGCATCTGCGCCGCCATGGCCGCGGTGAGCGTCGTGTACGTCTTCCATGCCGGGGTCGATTGGATGTGGGAGAGCACCGCC
>JACCYP010000256.1 GCA_013696425.1 Thermoleophilaceae bacterium | reverse complement strand
CCCGCGTGGGCGGCGGTGATCAGCCGGCAGAGGTTGCGATAGCCCCCGCGGTTCGCGGCGAGCAGCGTGAGGTGGGCGCCGTCGCGCAGCGTGATCTCGGCGCCTGTGATCGGTCGCACCCCGAGCGCCTTGCACGCGCGCGCGTGCTCCATCGCGCCGTGAAGCCCGTCGTGGTCGGTGAGCGCAAGCGCCTCATGCCCCTGCTTCGCCGCGCTCGCCGCCATCTCGACCGGATGCGACGCCCCGTCGAGGAACGAGAATGCCGAGTGGGTGTGAAGCTCGACGTAGGACACGAACACATGTTCGCATCCCACGCAAGCTCAGGCCAACCGGTGGGTGAAGGACTCCGTCAGGCCGGCCACGTCGTCATCCGGTGAGGTGCGCTCCAGGCGCATCGTCATCTCGCGGCCCTCGATCGCGAGTGTGGCGACCTGGTTGTCGAAGGTCGGGCCGCATAGAAAGCGCCAGCGGATGCCCGGGTCGGCCACGCCGGCCGAGCGGGCGAAGGCGCGCCCGATGACCGCGCCGGCCTTCGAGATACCGAACTCGATCGCCATCTGCTCACGGCTCGAGAGCGGGTTGCGAAACGGCGAGCAGACCGCCTGGTAGACCGCGCTCTGCGCTCCGGACCCGCGCTTGAATGCGACGTCGGCGAGGTAGGCGTGATGGACGTCGCCCGAGAGCATCACCACTGTGGCCGGAGGCTTTGAGCCGTCCTTGCCGGTGGCCACGTCGAGCAGCAGGTCGCGCATCCGCCGAAACGATGTCTGGAAGGCCGCCCAGTGCTCGAGGTCGCCCTCCTGGCGGATCTTCTCGGCGATCGGCTTGAACCGCTCGCCCCACGCGCCGTCCGCCGTCGCCTCGTTCCACGCCTCGAGCTCGTGCATCCCGCGCCCGAGCAGTACCGGCAGCGAGCTGCCGATCAGCAGGTGGTCGAAGTCGCCCGTCGCGTGCTCCTCGACCCACTCCCACTCCTCCGGGTCGAGCATGTCGCGCTCGCCGGGATTCAGGCAGCGCCCCGCGCGCGAGTCGACCATCAGCACGCGCGTGCGGCCGAGGTCGCGGTAGAAGCTCCAGCGCGTGCCGTCGTTCTGGCGGTCGGCCTTGAAGGCGAAGTCGCGCAGCATCGGGCCGGCGTCGCCGTCGTGGGCGCGCACCTTCTCCCACATCTCGTCCTCGGCCAGCTGGTCGGGCGGGAGGTTCCCGAGGTGCTGGTAGATCCAGTAGGACATGAACGCGCCCACCACTCGGTCGTTCCACCAGGTGGTCGCGCGCATCTCCTCGAGCCAGTCGATCGAGATGTTCCAGTCGTCACGGACGTCGTGGTCGTCGAAGATCATCGCGCTCGGCAGCGTCGAGAGCAGCCAGCGCGTGACCGGGTGCGACCACGACTCCTGGTAGAGGTGCGTGTACTCCTCGAAGTCGGCGATCTCGTCGCCCGGGGGCACGGAGGTGTCGCGCCGGGCCTTGATCCACTCGCGCGTGTCGAGCGCCCCCTCGTCCGCATAGACCTGGTCGCCGAGCAGCAGCAGGATGTCCGGCGGCGCCTCTTTCCCTTCCTGCATCCGCTTGGCGAGGGCGTAGATGGCGTCGACCTCGTGGCCCTCGTCGGTGTCGGCGGCCTGCGTGTAGGGCTTTTCGTGCGGCAGCGACACGCGGCAGGAGCCGAACGCCACGTTGAGGCCCTCGCGCTCGGGGCTCGTGGTGCGGATGCAGCTGGGCGGGAACTCGGCGAACTCCTCCTCGCTCGAGGGCCACACCTGCTCGCCGTCGAGCAGCACCTCGTAGGGGTAGTCCTCGCCGGGCTCGAGACCCTCGACGTGGGTGAGGGCGTAGTGGTGGCTCTCGATCTCGAAGGTCCTGCACTTCGCGCCGAGGATCTCGACCTCACAGGCGGCGTCGGTCTCGATCCAAACGGTGGCGTCGGTCTCGCCCGCGTAGCGCAGCAGCGGGCCTATGACGAGATTCGCGGGCATGGCCTGGGTGTCTACCCGAAAACCGCGTGATGTAGGCTTACATCACATGGCGCACCGGACCCAGATCATGCTCACCGACGATCAGTACGACGCACTCAAGAGGCGCTCACGCGAGACGGGCTCGTCGTTGGCGGAGCTGATTCGCCGCGCTGTCGAGCAGACCTACCGGGAGGCGGACGAGCGGGCCTGGGAGCAGGCGATGGAGAAGTCCTTCGGGGCGTGGGCCGACCGCGATATCGGTGATTCCGTCGACTACGTGAAGAGCCTGCGCGGCCCCGGTCTCGGCAGTCGGCTCGGATTCTGATCGCGCTCGCCGACACGAACGTTCTCATCGATTTTCTCAGAGGACTTACCGGAGCCGAAAGAGCGATCGCCTCGTGGACTTCGGCACGCCGGCGCATCGCCGCATCCGTGCTCACCAAGACGGAACTACTCACCGACAGCCGGCAATCGGAAACGGAGGGGATCACCGCCCTCTTCGCGAGCGTCGCTTGGATCGCGGTGGACGACTCGATCGCGGAGCGAGCGGGTTCCCTCGCGGCCACGCATCTGCGAGCGCATCCAGGCATCGAAGTGGTCGATTTTGTGATCGCGGCGACGGCCCAGGAGATCGGCGCCGAGCTGTGGACGCGCAACGTCCGTCACTTCCCGATGTTCCCCGGCCTCCAGCCGCCCTATTGAGTCAGGCGCGGTGCGCGAACCAGCGACCCTCCACGGTGTCGCGGAACACCACCACGTCGCGCCCGTCGGCGAGCACGAGCTCGAGATAGCGCCGCCGCAGCGGGCGCCCCGTCCACCAGCGGTCCTCAACCACCCAGTCCTCCACCACGGCCTCCACGCGCACGCCGGCGAAGCCAACCGGCAACCCGTTCGCGCCGGTGCTCACCTGCGCGGGGCGCGGCATCTCGAGGCGGCGCAGCGAACTCACCTGTCGCGCGGCTCCTCGGCCGGATAGGGGGCGAGCACAGCGCGCCGCTCGGGCACGCGCGAGCCGGGATCGACCTCCATCACCTTCATCGCGGCGATGTCTCCCGCCGCCTGGCGCGCCTGGTGCACCGCCTCGCCGAGGCGCGAGCGCCGGACCGCGTCCTGCTCGTCGATCAGCCGCCCCTGGTCGTGCGCCGGGGGCCCGAAGGACTCGACCTCGAGGCCGAGCGTGGCCGCGGGGGCGGGCAGCTCGCCGAGCTTGGTGGAGAGCGCGAGCCGGATCCGCTCGGGATCGGCGCTCGCCGAGCGCAGCGTGACCGAGGTGCGCCAGGTGCCGCGCTCCACGAATCGCGCGGAGATCGCGAGCGCACGCAGGCTGCGCCCGCGCCGCTCGGACCGCGCCAGCACCCGTCCGATCAGCAGCTCGAGCGCGCGCTCGAGCTGGGGACCGAGTGCCGCCTCGGGCAGCTCGAGCCGCTCGGCCACGGGCTCGGCGGGGCGGCGCGGCTGGAGCGGAGTGTCACCCCCGCGCGCGAGGTCGAGCGCCAGCAGACCGGGGTGGCCGAAGCGTTCGGACACCGCCGCCGAGGGCAGTTCGGCCAGCTCGCCGAGCGTCCTTATTCCGAGGCGGTCGAGAACGTCGGCGAGGGTCACGAGCTCGGGGCGCACGCGCAGGAGCTCGACCGGGCGCGGGGCGAGGAAGGCGCGGGCCGCGGTCGCCGGGACGACCGGCGGGGCCTTTCGCGGCCGGGCCAAGGTCGCGGCCACGTAGGAGGCAAAACGGCTCGGCGCCGCGGCCACACGCATCCCGCGCCCGAGCACCCTGCGCACGGCGGCGAGCACGCCGTCGAGGCTGCCGCGGTGGATCCCCTCGAGGCCGTCGGCGTCGAAGTAGGCCTCGCCCGGGCGGTCGGACTCCGGTGCGGCGCCGATGCCCTCGAGGGCGTCGAGCACCGCGCTCCACAGCTCGCGCACCCCCTGCGGGTCGGGCGGCACGAGCCGCAGGTCCGGGCAGCGCGCAAGCGCCTCCCCCACCCTGATGCCGGCCACGATGCCGAACGCCTCGGCCGCCGCTGAGGTCTGGCCGACGTAAGCGGGCGCACCAGGCTCGGGTGCCAGCGCAACGGGCTCTGCGAGCAGCGCCCTCCGGTCGCCGAGCGCCGCTACGAGCGCTAGGCGGGGGTGGAGGACACAGACGACCATGCGAACACATGTTCGCATGTCCGCCAGCCCTCATCAAGCGCCGCAAGGGAATCGGCGGAATCGCGGCCGAGCTCAGCCGCGAGCGCCTCGACCAGGCGCCGCTGGGGCTCGGGCGAGGCGCCGATTCCCATCACGCCGATCCGCCAGCCCCTGCCGGCGAAGGGTCCGAGCCCGCCTGAGATCTCGATGCCGTGGCGCTCGAGCAGAGCGCCGCGCACGGCCGCCTCGTCGACTCCCTCCGGCACGCGCACCGCGAGCAGCGGGTTGAGCTGCTCGCCCTCGGGCGCGATCCGCTCGATGCCGAGCGGGGCGAGCGCGCGGCGCAGCGACTCGTGCGCCACACGGTGGCGCTCCCAACGGGCCGCGAGCGTCTCCTCGTGGACGAGCTCGAGCGCCTCGTGGAGGGCGTAGACCATGTTGATCGGCGCGGTGTGGTGGTAGGCGCGGCCGCTGTCGCCGTTCCAGTAGCCGAGCACCAGCGACAGGTCGAAGAACCACGAGCGCGGCTTCTGGGCGCGGCCCTCCAGCTTCGCGATCGCGCGCTCGCCCGCGGTGAACGGCGCGAGCCCCGGAGGGGCGTTCAGGCACTTCTGCGTGCCCGAGAAGGCGGCGTCGATGCCGGCGTCCTCGATCGACAGCGACTGGCCGCCGAGCGAGGTCACGCAGTCGGCCAGCAGCAGCCCGCCGGACGCGTGCATCGCCTCGCCCAGGCCGTCGAGCGGCTGGCACATACCGGTGGAGGTCTCGCCGTGGACCACGACGAGGGCATCGAGCCCCTCGCCGGCCGCCTCGTGGAGGCGTTCGAGCGGCACCGCCCTCCCCCATCCGGCCTCCACCCGTACGACCTCGGCGCCAGCGCGGCCGAGCGCATCGGCCATCCGCTCGCCGAACAGGCCGGCCACCGCCACGCCCACGCGATCGCCCGGCTCCACGAAGTTCACCACCAGCGCGTCCATCCCGCCGCTGCCCGTGGCCGAGAGCGGCAGCGTGGCGCGGTTCTCGGTCCCGAACGTACGCCGGAGCATCTCCGCGGTCTCGTCCATGAGCGCGCCGAAGGCGGGATCGAGATGCCCGATGGTCGGCTGCGCCATCGCCGCGAGCACGCGGTCGGGAACGGGGCTGGGCCCGGCCCCGAGAAGCAGCCGCTGCGGAGGCGCCTTCAAGACCCCGCCGACGCTACCGCTTCGCCCCGAGGGGGCGAACACCGACACGATCCTGCCTTAACCCCCGTATGGGTGGTCAGAACCGGACTGTGGAGCGGGTGATTGCGCCGATCGCGGGCCGGCAGCTGGGGAACGTCGCCCGGCGTGAGCTGCTGGCAGCGGGAGTATCGGCCCGCGAGATCGAGCGTCGAGTCGAGAAGGGGGCGCTCCACCCCCTCTTTCCCGGCGTCTACCGCGTCGGGCACCTGGCACCGAACACCGGCGCCGACTACCTCGCCGCGACGCTCGCCTGTGGTTCCGGGGCACTGCTCTGCGGGGCAGCCGGGGGACACCACCTTGCGCTCACGAAAGGGGCTCCGCCGATGCCGGAGGTGGTCGCGCCGAAGGAGCGCCGCATACAGGGCATCCGGACACACCACTCGCGCATCCTCGGTCCCGGGGACGGCTTCGTCTGGCGCAGCGTCCCGGTGGCCACGATCCCCTGGGTGCTGGTGGACCTCGCCGCGACGCTCAGCTTCGACGATCTCGCCCGCGCGTGCCACGAGGCGGGCGTCAAGCACCGCACGACTCCGAGGCACGTCGACGCCGTGCTCGAGCGCCGGCCGCGGGCCCCGGGCGCCGGCCGGCTCCGCACGATCCTGCGCGGGGACGCCACCGTCACGCTCAGCTTTCTCGAACGCCGCTTTGTGGCCCTGATGCGCGAACACGGCCTCCCGCTGCCGATCACCAACCGCCCAGCCGGGTCCAAGCGCGTCGACTGTCGCTGGCCGGACCACATGCTCATCGTCGAGCTCGACTCCTACACGTTCCACAGCTCGCGCCACGCCTGGGAGCAGGATCGTCGCCGCGAGCGCGAAGCGCGAGCACTCGGCTACGAGTTCCGCCGGTACACCTACGGCGACGTGGTGGAGATGCCGCGCCTGATGCTGGCGGAGCTGCGCGCACTGCTCCCACACGATCCTGCCCGCACCACCCATGTGGTGGTCTAGGCAGGATCGTGCGGCCACAGGGGCTAGCGGTCCCGGCGGTTCTGGGCCACCTGGGAGGAGAGTCCGGTCGCCCTGGAGAGCTTGCCCGGTCGCACCCGGAAACGGAGCGTCGCGCCGCCCGGGAGCTCGTTCAAATGCACGGTCGAGAACGCCTCGCCGCGGTGCACCGCGAACTCGAGGTCGCCCGTCTGCGAACGTCGCGCGCGTGGCTTTCGCCGCGCCTTTCTGCGCGAGGCCGCGTAGGCCTTGGCCAGCTCGGAGCCCGTGATCTCCTTGGTCACCTGGCCGTTCTGGACCACCTCGACCTTGGTCACGCCGAACTGCGCGGCGGGCACCGCCCAGGAGAGCACGATGTCCGCCGACTTCGTGGCTGGGTCGAGCACGGTCTCGCGGATCACGCCGCCGCCCTTCGGCACCCTGCCGTTCCACGTCTCGAGCTTCGAGTCGCAGAGCAGCCGCGCGTCGATCGAGTTCATCGCCGCGGCGAGCTTGTCGGCGTCGATCTGGGGGAAGTACTTCCCCTTCGTGTCGGCCGCGATCCGCCGCAGCCGGTCGCCGTCCTCCCCCTCGGTCGAGTCGCCGAAGCCGAGCACGTAGGTCGGCGGCCCCCCGCGGTGGCTGTTGTCGTACTCGCCCTCGTTGTGCGCGCCGTCGGTGAGGAATATGCGCGCGTCAGCCTTCGGGTTCTCCTTCTTGGCGAGTTCGAAGCCCGCGTTGTAGTTCGTCGCGGCGCCGTCTGAGCGGATCCGGGAGACAAGCCGCGAGGCCATCCCCTCCTGGAAGGCCTCCGGCTCCTCCGTGAACGGCTTGCCGATCACGTGCGGGAAGAACAGGTGCCCCGCATTTTCGCCGAAGTCGACCGCCCCGAGCGTCGTCTTCTGGTGGGCCTCCTTGCGCAGGAGCATCAGCATCGCCTCCACCCGCAGGTTGTCCGGATCGGTCCCGGACATCGAGCCGGAGTCGTCGATGATCGCCTCCACGTTCTTCGCGGGCTTGCAGGCCGGCGGGATGATCTCCACCTTGTCCGGCTTGCCCGGGCCGGGCGCACCCGGCTTGTCGATGCCGAAGAGGCCGAACGCCGCGCCCGACTGGACGCCGCGGCCGTTCTTCGCGGCCTCGGCACCGAGGATCACGTCAGGCACGCCATCGCCGTTCAGGTCGCCGGATGCGGCGATTGAGCGACCCGCCCGGTCGCCCGCTTCGCCGCCCGCGATCTGGATGCCCTTGCCCTCGAAGGAGGCGAGGTCGACCGTGTCGGTGCCGCGCTTGCCGAACACGACGTAGCCCGCGCCGCCGCCGGCCCGCGCACCCACGCCACTGCCGGTGCTGGCGCCTGGCGCACCGAGCACGACATCGGGCAGGCCGTCGTCGTTGAAGTCGCCCGCGGCACCCACGAAGGAGCCGGTCAGTGCGCCGGTCGCGGCGCCCTCGATGCGAAAGCCGCTCTGCCCGAGGGCGGAGACGTCCACGACCGGGGCGAGGTTGCCGCCGAAGATCACCCAGGCGCTGCCCGCGTTGTCACGGTTCTGGGGATCGGCGTGCAGGGCGCTCACGATCAGATCGGCCGCACCGTCGCCGTTCACGTCACCGGCGCGGTTCACCGACTGGCCGAGCATCGAGTTCTGTGCTCCGCCCCGGATCGTGATGCCCCGCCCGGAGAGGTCGCCGAGATCGACGTCGCCGGTGCCGCCCTTGCCGAAGACCACGTAGGCCTCGCCGCTGCGCGAGGCACCGGCGGCCACGAACGGAGCGCCGAGCGCGATCTCGCCGATGCCGTCGCCGTTCAGGTCGTCGACGCCGTTCACCGACCAGCCGGCGTATCCGAACGAATAGCCGTCGATGCGGAACCCGCGCGCGCCGAGCGAGCCGAGGTCGAACGTGCCGGCGTCCGAGCCGCCGAACACCACCCAGGCGGTACCAGCCTTGAAGCGCCCGCCCGGGTCGGCCGCCGGAGCGCCCACCACGAGGTCGGCACGCCCGTCGCCGTTCAGGTCGCCCACCCGGCCGACCGAGAAGCCGGTCTCATCGTGGGGCGCCGCGCCCGCGAGCGCGATGCCGCCGGCACCGAGCGCGGCCAGGTCGACGGCGTCGGCGGATGCCTTGCCGAACACCACGTAGGCCATGCCCGCGCCGGTGCGGCCGTCGGGATCGGCTCCCGGGGCGCCCACAACGACGTCGCCGAGGCCGTCCCCGTTCACGTCGCCGGCGCCCGACACCGCGAACCCGGCGGTGTCGCCCGCGGCCCCACCTGCGATCGCAAAGCCTCCGGCGCCGAGCTTCTCGAGATCGACCTCGCCGAGGTCGGCCCGCCCGAAGATCACGTACGCCGTGCCGGCGTCCACACGCCCGGCGGGGTCCGCGCGGCGCGCACCGACGATCAGGTCGTCGCGCTTGTCGCCGTTGACGTCACCGGCGGAGGCAACGATCCAGCCCGTGTCGTCGTCCTTGCCGATGCCGCGGATCTCGACGTTCGCCTCCGTACGCAGGTCGATCCGGTTCGGATCGGCCCGGTCGGCGGGGTCGGGGGGCGGCAGGGGCGCCTGGCCCTGGGTCCCCTGGCCCCAGGCGGTGCCGCACGTGATGACCAGCAGCACGCCCGTCAGCGCGCGAATTCCAAGATGAGTCCCTGCCCGCATCGCCCCTCCGTCTGTGTCGTTGACTCCGCCGACGAATCTCTCACATCGGTCGCCATTTTGGGGCGGAGTGTGATCGACCTCTCAGGTCTCGCCGACGACCGTCAGGTCCTTGGGGAGCTGGCTCAGGACCTCCGACCCGTCCTCGGTCACCACGACGAGGTCCTCGATCCGCACGCCCAGCCTGCCCGGCAGGTAGACGCCCGGCTCGACCGTCACGACGTTTCCCGCCACGAGCGTCTCCTCCTCGGAGGCGGCGGGGGTGAGGCGCGGGCCCTCGTGCACCTCGAGGCCCACGCCGTGGCCGAGACCGTGGCCGAAGTGCTCGGCGTGGCCGGCGTCGTCGATCACCGCGCGGGCGATCGAGTCCGCCTCCTTGCAGCCGAGCCCGGCGCGGATCGCCTCGCCCGCCGCCGCCTGTGCGGCACGCACCAGCTCGTAGACCTCCCGAGCCTCCGCGCCGACCTCACCGGTGGCGAACGTGCGCGTGCAGTCCGAGCAGTAGCCGTCGATCTTCGCCCCGTAGTCGACCGTCACGAGCACGTCCTCCGCGATCACCGTGTCGCCGGGCTCGGCGTGAGGAAGCGAGCCGTTCGGGCCCGAGGCCACGATCGACTCGAACGACGGCTCCGCCCCGCGGGCGCGGAAGCCGTCCTCGAGCGCCATCGCGAACTCACGCTCGGTGCGCCCGGCGAGACCGCCCTCGAGCGCCTCGGCCAGGGCGTCGTCGGCGAGAGCAGCCGCGCGGCGGATGATCGCGAGCTCCCCCTCCTCCTTCACCTCGCGCAGCCCTTCGACGAGGCCGTGGACGCCCACGAGCTCCACCCCCTCGGGCACGAGCCCCTCGAAGCGGCGGTGCGATCGCACGCTCATGTGCTCCTCCTCGAAGCCGACCCGCCCGGCGGATAGCCGTTCCGCGGCATCGCCGAGCAGGTCCCGCTTGCCGCGCAGGCGCTCGAAGTCCCGCACCTCCACCTCGGCCCGCTCCAGGTAGCGGAAGTCGGTGAAGAAGTCGCGCTGGCCCTCCGCGCCCACGACGGCCACGCCGTTGGTTCCCGTGTAGCCGCTGAGGTAGTGGACGTTCTCGAGGTTGGTGACCACGAGCGCGCTGAGCTCGCGCTCACGCACCACCTCGGTCAAGCGGTCGCCGCGCGTCAAGAGCGCTCGAACGCCTCGTTCAACAGCACCAGCGCATCGCTGTAGCCGTCGACCCCCTTGCCCTCGATGTGCGCGAGACAGTGGTCGCGGATCACCGAGTGGCGGCGGAACTCCTCCCGCTCGGAGACCGCCGAGAGATGGACCTCCACCGCCGGCAGCCCGGTACTCGCGAGCGCGTCGCGGATCGCGTAGGAGTAGTGGGTCCACGCGCCGGGGTTCAAGATCAGCGCGTCCGTGGTCTCGCGCGCGGCGTGCAGGAGCTCGACGTACTCGCCCTCGTGGTTGGTCTGCTCGAAGATCAGCTCCAGGCCGAGCTCGGTGCCGAAGCGCCGCACCTGCGTCTCCAGCTCGCCGAGCGTGAGCGAGCCATAGATCTCGGGCTCGCGGCTGCCGAGCTGGTCGAGATTCACGCCGTGCAGGATCTCCACGCGGTTGCGCATCAGTCGTGAGCTTCCTCGATCGCGGCGAGGATGTCCGCGTCGGCGATGGCGTGGCCGGGCGTGACGTCGCCCGGCGAGTCGAGCAGGACGAACGGCACCGGGCCGCCCGCGCGCTTCTTGTCGCGCTGCACGAACTCCAGCACCCGCTCGGGCTCGGCGCCGTCGAATGTCACCGGCAGGCCGTGCGATTCGAACAGCCCGGCCACCTCGGTGCGCAGCGGCTCGCGGCCGGAGAGGCGCAGCGCGCACAACAGGCCGATGGCCACGGCCTCACCGTGGCGGTAGCGCGTGTAGCCGGTGGCCGCCTCGACGGCGTGCCCGATCGTGTGGCCGAGGTTGAGCACCTGCCGGCGCCCGCCGTCCCGCTCGTCCTCGGCGACGACCGCGAGCTTTGTGCGCAGGCAACCGAGG
>JACCYP010000249.1 GCA_013696425.1 Thermoleophilaceae bacterium | reverse complement strand
GGGCGGCGCCGTGCGCCCGCGCGGCCGGTCGCCTGCGCGTTTCTGGCTTCGGGTGCCGGGCCGCGAACGGGGTAGCCCGCCCAGCAGTCCGGGGTCCTCGGGAGGGGCGGGCATCGCGGCGTCAGTTTAGGCCCTGATCATGCGTTCCTTGATCTAGAGTGGTAACACGACAGTCCGCGGGGGCCGGATGCCCTGTGACCAAAGAGGACTTCGTGGGTAAAAACAGAAGTCGGGTCGTTGGGCCTCGGCTACCATCGGATGCACGGATGAGGATGGCCTCATGCCCGCGCAGAGGCACTCTCTCACTGGCGCAGAGGCACTCTCTCACTGGAAATGGAACGGAATGTCTGTAGCTGAACTTCAAGAGCTGGAGGAGGTAAAGCTCCTCCTCACCAAGGGCCAGACGACCGGCGTGCTCACGTACGGCGAGATCGCGGGAGCCCTTGCCGAGGTCGATCTCGACGAATCCGACATCGAGGATCTCCACGGTTTCCTCGAGAAGAAGGAGATCGAGCTCGTGGACGAGGTCGATCCGGCGCTGCGCCAGGGCTCGGCTGCCGAGGAGCGCGCCGTCGATCGAAAGAGCCGCCGCAAGAAGGCGACCATCGATCTGAAGCCGGACATGACCACCGACTCCCTTCAGCTGTTCCTGAAGGACATCGGCAAGGTCCGCCTGCTCACCGCGCAGGAGGAGGTCGATCTCGCGAAGGCCATCGAGCGCGGCGACCTCGACGCGAAGCAGAAGATGGTCGAGTCGAACCTCCGCCTGGTCGTCTCGATCGCCAAGAACTACCGCAACCAGGGCCTGCCCTTCCTCGACCTGATCCAGGAGGGCACGCTCGGCCTCGTCCGCGCGGCCGAGAAGTTCGACTACCGCAAGGGCTTCAAGTTCTCCACCTACGCGACCTGGTGGATCCGCCAGGCGATCGCCCGCGCGCTCGCCGACAAGGCGCGCACGATCCGCATCCCGGTCCACGTGGTCGAGAAGCTGAACAAGATCGGGCGCGCCGAGCGCAAGCTCGTCACCGAGCTGGGCCGCGAGCCCACACCGGAGGAGATCGCCGACGTGACGGGCATCGACCCCGAAGAGGTCGACTCGATCAAGCGCTCCGCGCAGGCTCCGGTTTCGCTGGAGAAGCCCGTGGGCGACGAGGAGGAGTCCGAGTTCGGCCAGTTCATCGCCGACGAGCGGGCCGAGTCGCCGTACGAGCGCGCCGCCGAGATCCTCACCAAGGAGGCGCTGCGCGAGGCCCTCGAGAACCTCTCCTACCGCGAGCGGCGCGTGCTCGAGCTGCGCTACGGGCTGGGCGGGGAGCACCCCCGCACGCTCGACGAGGTGGGCCGCACGTTCAACGTCACGCGCGAGCGCATCCGCCAGATCGAGAACCAGTCGCTCAAGAAGCTGCAGTCCCTCGCCGAAGCCCAGAAGCTTCGGGATGTGGCATAGGGCCAGCCCTCATCGGCTGAGTGCTGGCGCTTAGCGGCCTCGCCGCTGCGCTCCTAGCTGCGCTACCGGCCCCGGCGGCCGCGGGCACCGAGACGATCGGGCGCTCGGTGGAGGGCACGCCCATCCGCGCCGTCGTGCGCGGACCACAGGACGCAGGCCGCACGGTGCTCGTGGTGGGCACCGTCCACGGCGACGAGCAGGGCGGGCTCGCGGTGATTCGCGAGCTGCGCCGGCGGCCGCTCCCGGAGGGTCTGCGGCTGGTGATCCTCGGGCAGGCGAACCCCGACGGGGCGCGCCGCGGCACGCGCCTGAACGCGCGCGGCGTCGACCTCAACCGCGACTTCGGCCGCTTCCGCGCGCCCGAGTCGCGCGCGCTTGCGGCGCTCATCCGGCGCGAGAGGCCCGACGTCGCGATCCACTTCCACCAGGCGCTCGACCTCGTCTACCGCCCGCGGGGCGCCACTCGCACGGTGGTCCGCGCCTACGCGCGGCGGGTCGGGATGCGGGTGGTCGCGTCGCCTCCCTACCGCGGGACGGCGTCGAGCTACGTCCACCGCTTCGTGCCGCGAAGCACCTCGTTCGTGGTCGAGCTGCCCGGCGGGCGGCCGCCGCCGCGTGTGGCAACGCGCCACGCCCGCTCCGTGCTCGCCGCGCGAGGCCCTTAGATCAGGGGGCGGGGTGGGGCGAGCCGGGCCCGTGATTGCGCGCGTAGCAGGGCCCGCCCAGGCACGTATCGATGATGCGGCCGTCGTAGTCGAGGAACGCGCCCTTCATGTCACGCGCCTTCTTGTCGCCGCGCGGGTCGCTGTGCGGGTCGCGCCCGTAGCCGTCCTCGGTGCGCGGCGGGAGATTGCCTGCCGGTGGGGCCGGGGTGCCGCTGTCCCAGACCGCCAGTGCCGAGCCGTCGAAGGGGAAGCCGGGGCCGCCGTCGATCGCGTCGATCCCCCAGTAGGGCTCGACATCGGGATTGTGGCCGGCGTCGAGCGCCGGCTTGCGGATGATGCGGGCGCCGATCGTGCGCGCCTCCACCTCCGCGGTCACGTGCGCCACCTGGTGGTCCCCGAAGGCCGGGTGCAGGAGGATCTTGTGCGGCGGCGTTCCGGCCAGCGGATCGTCGGTCATGTGCTGGGCGTACCCGTTCGCCTCCCCGCGGTCCCAGAGCATCTGCATCAGCGAGAGGATCAGGGGCCGCTGGAGCTCGTCGGGGTATGAGGCATACAGGCCGATCGAGTAGGTGTCGAAGTCGACCGAGCGGCGCAGGAGCGTCGAGTAGTTCATCCCGGGGACGCCGAGGGCGGCCCTGTCGTGGTCCGGGCTGAGCGCCGCCAGCGAGCCGCCCATGATCCCGCCCTGGCTGTTGCCGTCGTAGAACGCGCGCGTCGCGGCGCCGCGGCTCAGGTCGAACACCCCGTTGCCTGCGACGCCGAACTGGAACGCCGGGTTCGAGTTGAACCCCTGCGGGTGGATCATCAGCCGCTCGAGGAACATGAAGTCGAGGAAGCCCTGCTGGGCGCGGTCCACGAGGCTCGGGAAGTTCGACAGGTCGGTGAGGATCGTGGCCACGTTCGGCACGTCGAAGGTCGACATGCCGATCCAGTCGGTGGCGCAGAAGACCATGTTGTTCTCCTGCGCCATCGCGGAGACGTTGCCCGCCTCGACCTCGCCCGCGCCGCCCAGCAGCCCGTGGCCGTACAGCGATCCGCGCGCGGGGTTGACCCCTGTGGGGAGGCCGGCCGTGCGCTGCACCGCGGCCTGCGGGATGCGGCAGACGTAGTTCGCGCTCCAGTTGGTCGGGACCGTGCGCACCGGCTTGTTGTCGGCGCCCATCACGAAGCGCGAGCCAGGCTGGCAGAGCGCTCCCCCGGTGAGGTAGCAGGGCACGGTGATCGTCCCCTCCACCTGGCGCGCGATGCGCGAGTCCTGGGCGACCGTGAAGTCCTCGATGCTCGACACCGTGAAGATGGGCGCGTTGCCCGCGACCTGGCGGTCGGCGAGATTCGAGTCCCCGAGCGCGGTGAACGCGTCGTTACGCATGTGGAGCGCGCGCTCGGAGAGGTTGCGCTCGCTCGCCACCGTGAAGTCCCAGGCGAGGTAGAGGTCCGCGCGGGCGATCCCGGCGGTTGTGATGGGTGTGAAGACGTTGTCCTCGTAGTGCTGGCGGCGGGTCTCGATCGCCGCGTTCATCGTCGCGACGTTGTCGCGCAGCGCCTTGAAGCCGTCCGATGCGGGGATCGTGCTCCCGTCGGCCTTCTTCATGTCGCGCAGCACCACGATGTAGCGGCGCCCCTCGGTGAAGTTCTTGGCGGGCCGGATCAGCAGGTTGACCTTGGTGGGATCGGTCGGGTTTGCGTCGATCTCGGTCCAGATCGGGTGCGGCGCTCCGGTTTGCGCGTCGAGAACAAGCACCGGCTCCCCGCCCGGCTGGGTGGCGCCCGCGGCGACGCTCTGACCGATGTCGGTGATCGGCGCCGAACCGGTCTGCTGGAACGCCTGCGGGGTGTCGAGGCCGGGCACGCGCGTGCTGATCATCTGACCCGGGCTGAAGCCGTCGTTCAGGTTGTAGTCGGTGTTGGTGATCGGCTTGTTCGCGGCGTTGCGCGGCATCGCCTGGAGCTGGAAGTCGATCAGCCGGCCGGTGTCGCTGCCGGCGTCGGCCTTCGTGAAGAAGTCGTTGGGGAAGGGCTGCATGCACACGGAGGGGTCGATCGGGTCGCAGCCGGTGACGTTCGGGATGTTGAGCCCGCCTCCGC
>JACCYP010000229.1 GCA_013696425.1 Thermoleophilaceae bacterium | reverse complement strand
TCGATGCACTCCGCGGTCTCCTCGAAGGGCTCGGCGGTGCTCGCGCCGAGCGCGGCCATGAAGCCCTCCCAGACCTCGACGTGTGCGCGCTCCTCGGCGGCGTGCTCGGAACCCTCGGCGGCGTCGGCGAGGGCCACGACCGCGTGGCGGTACTGCGAGGAGTAGAGGGCGAGGTCCTCGTGCGAGAGCTTGCCCGCGCTCCAGCGGACGTAGAAGGGATGCTCGAGCACGTTCCAGCGCGCGCGGGCGGCGTCGATGCGGTCGAAGAGGTTCATGGCCAGGGCTCCTTGGTCGGTCGGCGTGCGCGATCCTATCCGCATGCGCCCGCCGGACGGAGTCGAGCTGCCGGCCCCCGAGTTCCCAAAGGAGCTCGAGTGGGCCAACGCCGCGTTCCTGCGCATGGCGCAGCAGGTCGGGCGCAAGGCCGTGCTGGTCGAGTTCTGGGATTTCGCGCGCGTGAACTCACATCGCACGCTCCCCTACATGCGCGCGTGGCACGAGCGCTACGAGGACGCCGGCCTGCGCGTGATCGGCGTGCATACGCCGGGCTACTCGTTCGGCTCCGACCCCGAGCTCGTGCGCGCGGCGATCGAGGAGCTCGAGGTGAGCTACCCCGTCGCGCTCGACCGGCATGGGGCGGTCTGGCGCGCGTATGGCAACGAGGGCTGGCCGGGGCGCTGGCTCTTCGATCAGCGCGGGGTGCTGCGCTACTTCCACTACGGCGAGGGCGAGTACCGCGAGACCGAGCTCGCCATCCAGGAGCTGCTGCGGGGCGATGACCATCCCGAGCCGCTCGCGCCACTGCGCCCCGAGGACGCCACGGGCGTGCTGCTTGAGCCCCAGACGCCGGAGGTCAAGCTCCCCGCCGACCGCTCGCGGCTCGAGCTCGAGGGCGATTGGGAGGACGGCCCAGACTACGTCGAGGCGCGCTCGGAGGGCGCCGCCGCCACGGCGTCTTTCCGCGCGGGCGGGGCCTACGCGGTCCTCTCGGGTACGGCGTCACCCGGCCTACATGAGACCGGTGGGAGGGTGACGGCGGACCAGCCCGGCCTGCGCCTGCACGGCTTTCAGTTCACCCCGATACCCCCGGAAGCCGGCAGCTAGCGGGCGCTACTGCGCGGACTGCGGCGCCAGCTCCTGGCGGATCGTCTTCGGCAGCATGAAGCGAACGTCTTCCTTGATCACCTCGAACTCGGAGACGTCGGTTGTGCCGCGCTCCTTGAAGAAGTCGACCAGCCGCTGCACCAGCTCCTCTGGGGCGCTCGCTCCGGAGGAGATGCCCACGACGCTCTTGTCGGTGAGCCACTCCTCCTGCACCTGTGCCTCGTTGTCGATCAGGTAGGAGTCGGCGCCGTAGTCGCGCGCGACCTCCACCAGTCGCTGTGAGTTCGAGGAGTTTGTCGAGCCGATCACGAGCACGAGGTCGCACGCATCGGCCATCTGGCGCACGGCCATCTGGCGGTTGGTGGTGGCGTAACAGATGTCATCGGTACGCGGCCCGGTGATCTGGGGGAACTTCTCGCGCAGCTTGGCGATGATCGCGCTCGTCTCGTCGACGGAAAGGGTGGTCTGGGAGATGAAGGCGATCCGGGTCGGGTCGGCGACCTCAAGGCTCTCGACGTCCTCCTCGGTCTCGACGAGCACGATGCTCTCCGGCGCCTCGCCCATCGTGCCCTCGACCTCCTCGTGGCCGTCGTGGCCGATGAGCACGATCGTGTACCCGTCGGCGGCGAACTTCCTCGCCTCGACGTGCACCTTGGTGACCAGCGGGCAGGTGGCGTCGATCGTCTTCAGGCTGCGCGCCTCGGAGTTGGCGTGCACGCTCGGCGCGACCCCGTGGGCGGAGAAGACGACCGTCTCGCCCTCGGGAACCTCGGACTCCTGGTCGACGAAGATCGCGCCGCGTTCGCGCAGCTGCTCGACCACATGCTTGTTGTGGACGATCTCCTTGCGCACGTAGACGGGCGGGCCGTAGAGCTCGAGCGCGCGCTCGACGGTCTGGACCGCACGGTCGACGCCGGCGCAGTAGCCGCGCGGGGCGGCCAGGTAGAGCTTTTCCGGTGCGGAAGACATCTGCATCAGAGTCTACGAAGCAACTCCCGAACCGTTTCACCTGTGGCGTCGAGGCTCGCGGCCGAGACGGCCGACATGTCGTCACAGCGGCGGTGGAAACAGGAGAACCCGAAGTCGATCAGGTCGATCGAGGGAATCCCCTGCTCCTGGAAGGGCACGTGGTCGTCGATCACCCCTCCGCCGGTGGCGTCGGGGAAGTGCTTCTGCTTGCCGGCCCGCTTCGCCGCGGCGCGCAGCTTCGCCCACAGCCCGGCATCCGAACCCTGCTCGCGCGGGATCGCGAGGTCCTTGTCGCCCACGAAGTCGAGCAGCACCATCGCCTCGGCTCCCTTCAACGTGGGCGCCGCCACCCGCGCCCCGCGCAGGCCCTCGCTCTCGAAGTCGGCATCCGGGGTACCCCGCGGGCTCTCCTCACCGTCGAAGAAGGCGAACACCACCGTCGGGCCGATCGTGCGCGGCTTCAGTTCCCGCGCCAGCTCGAGCGCCACCGCGGTGCCCGACGCGCCGTCGTTCGCGCCCACGAATCCGGGCAGATCCTTGGTGTCGTAGTGGGCTCCGAGCACGACCGTGCGCGAGGGATCCTTCCCCGGCACGGTGTAGAGCACGTTGCGCAGGTCGCCGGGAACCGCCTGGAAG
>JACCYP010000223.1 GCA_013696425.1 Thermoleophilaceae bacterium | reverse complement strand
GTGCACCTCCGCAGGGCGTACCGCCCGAGGCAGGCGGTGCACCTCCGGGCAGCCAGCAGGTCCCGGTCCAGCCGTAGTCAAATCAATAGCCTGCCCCCGGTGGCAGGCGACCCCCTCCACCGGCTCGACGAGATCACCCGGCGCCTGCGCCGCGAGTGCCCGTGGGATCGCGAGCAGGACGAGCGCTCGATCGTGCCCCACACGGTCGAGGAGGCGGGCGAGCTCGCCGAGGCGGTCGAGTCCGGGGAGGACGCCCGGATTCTCGACGAACTTGGCGATGTCCTGTTCCAGGTCGTGTTCCTGTCGCTGCTGCTCGAGGAGCGGGGCGCCGGCGACCTGGATGCGGTGGCCGCGACCGTGACGGAGAAGCTGATCCGCCGCCACCCGCACGTGTTCGGGGATGCCGTGGCCGAGACGCCCGAGGACGTTCGCCGGATCTGGAAGGAAGTCAAGCGCGCCGAGCGCGAACAGGAGGAGGCCCGATGAGCAAGATCGAGCAGGTGCACGCGCGCCAGGTGATCGACTCGCGGGGCAACCCGACGGTCGAGGTCGAGCTGCTGCTCGCATCCGGCTCGGCCGGCCGTGCGGCGGTCCCCTCCGGTGCCTCCACGGGCGAGTACGAGGCCGTCGAGCTGCGCGACGGCGGCTCGGAGTGGGCCGGGAAGGGCGTCACGCAGGCCGTGGCCAACGTGAACGGAGAGCTCGCCGAAGCGGTCCACGGGCTCGACGCGGACGACCAGGAGGGACTCGACCGCGCGATGATCGACCTCGACGGCACGCCGAACAAGGCGCGCCTCGGGGCGAACGCCATCCTCGGCGTGTCGCTGGCCGCCGCCAAGGCCGCCGCGGCCGAGGAGGGCATGTCGCTGTGGCGCTACCTCGGCGGCGAGGCCGCCCACGTGCTGCCGGTGCCGATGATGAACGTGCTGAACGGCGGCGCCCACGCCGACAACAAGGTCGACTTCCAGGAGTTCATGGTCGTGCCGATCGGAGCCCAGAGCTTCTCCGAGGGCCTGCGCACCGGCGTCGAGGTGTTCCACGCGCTCAAGAAGACGCTCCACGAGGATGGTCACTCGACCTCCGTGGGCGACGAGGGCGGGTTCGCGCCCGACCTCGGCTCCAACGAGGAGGCGCTCGAGGTGCTGATGAAGGGCATCGCGGGCGCCGGCTACACGCCGGGCGAGGACGTGTCGATCGCCCTTGACCCCGCCACCAGCGAGATCTTCGAGGGCGGCTCCTACGTGATCGAGCACGAGGGCCGCACGCTCTCCTCGGCCGACATGGCGGCCTACTGGGGCGAAATGGCGGGGCGCTACCCGATCGTCTCGATCGAGGACGGCATGGACGAGGAGGACTGGGACGGCTGGAAGACCCTCACCGACGGGATCGGAGACACGGTCCAGCTCGTCGGTGATGACCTGTTCGTGACCAACAGCGAGCGCCTGCGCCGCGGCATCGATCTCGGCGTGGCCAACTCGATCCTCGTGAAGGTGAATCAGATCGGCACGCTCACCGAGACCCTCGAGGCGATGAACCTCGCCGCGGAGGCCGGATACAGCGCCGTGATGTCCCACCGCTCCGGCGAGACCGAGGACGTGACCATCGCCGACCTGGCCGTGGCCACCGGCTGCGGGCAGATCAAGACGGGCGCCCCGTCGCGCTCGGACCGCGTCGCGAAGTACAACCAGCTGCTGCGAATCGAGGAGGCGCTCGGCGCCGACGCCGAGTACCCCGGCGCGCAAGTCTTCCGTCGCTGAGAAGGAGCGCCCCGCTGCAGGGCGAAGGGCGTTCAGATGGCATCGATCACACAGGCGCGGATCCGCCCCACGGGCGGTTCGCGAGGAGCACCCGGCCGCATCCGCTGGGACCGCGTCGGGCGCTATGCCCTCCTCGCGACCCTCCTCGCGATCCTCGCCCTCTACATCTCCCCGGCGCGCTCCTACATCACCCAGCGCGGCACGGCGGCCGACCACCACGCGGAGGTCGTGACCCTCGAGAAGGAGAACGCCCGCCTGAAGGCCCGCGAGCGCGAGCTGCGCAACCCGCGCACCCTCGAGCAGGCGGCCCGCCGCCTCGGCATGGTCGAGCAGGGCGAGCGCGCGTACGTGATCGAGAACCTGCGCCGCTAATAATGAGGGCGTGGCCGTGGCCAACGCTCTGTACCAGTGGGAGGACGGCCAACGCCGGCTGGTGAATGCCCCCGATCCCGACCGTCTCGCCTACGAGCACGCCTCCGACCGGGTGCTCGAGGAGCTGCGCCGTCGCCTCGGCTCCACCTTCTCGCTTCAGGAGCTCGCCGACTTCTACGAGTCGGGCACCGACTGGGCCACCGGCATGGCCCACTCCTGGATCGTGGACGCCTCCTTCGCCCGCTACGCCCGCGAGGCGAGCGACTTCGGCGGCGGGCGCCAGAGGGCCTAGGCCCTACCTAGTCCTCGGGGGCGTCTCCGCCATCCTCGGAGTCCTCGTCGGGCCCGCCGGGGCGCTCGATCACGATCCGGTCGGTCTCGATACGGACCACGATCTCGCGCTGGCCCGCCCAGTGCTCGGCATAGAGCGGGTTGTCCTGCACGGCGGGGTCGAGCCACAGTCCGAAGCCCTCCTCGCCGTGGTCGAAGGTTCCCTCGAGCGGCTTGCCCTTCCCGCCACGGCCGCCTCGGCCGCGTCCACGGCCGCCACGGCGGCCACGCCTGCGGCGCTTGGGCTTGTCGGGGTCATCATCGTCGTCCTCGCCTGCTCCCGAGCCGCCCGAATCCGGGTCCGAGCCGGAGTCCTCCGGCTCGTCCTCCTCCTCGGGCTCCGCGTCGAGTTCGGCCGCCACGAAGGCGTCGTCCTCAGCGCGGAGATCGAGATCGTCGTCGAAGGCTGCGGGAGCGCCGTTCTCGGAGTCCGAGTCGGCGGGGGCGAGGTCGTGGTCCTTCTTGAAGGAGACGATGTCGCGAACGGTGACCTGGAGCTGATGAGCGATCCAGGCATCTGTGCGCCCCTGGCGAACCCATGTGCGGATCTGGTTCAGCTGGGGCTTTAGTGAGCGTCGTGCCATGAGCGGCGGAACACTAGCTCAACAAGTTCCCAGGCAATATGAAAGTTGAATACCCGTTCGAGAGCTGTTTGAATGACTCGCTCACCCGCAGGCACGGAGGCGCCATGCTGGTTCTAACCAGAAAGTCCAATCAGAGCATCATGATCGGGGACGAGATCGAGATCTCGATACTCGCGATCATGGGCGAGAAGGTCCGGATCGGGATTCAGGCACCCCGGTCGGTCCCTGTGTTCCGCAAGGAGGTCTACCTGGAGATCCAGGCGGAGCGCGATGCGGAAGCCGACAACAGCGAGGTCACCCAGGCCGTGAACGAGGCCCTGGACGCGCTGCAGTCGAGCCCCCAGAGCTAGAGGGGCAGAGGGCGGGCGGCTCAGCCGCCGACGACCAGGGCCAGCGTCTGGAACATCACCACGGTCACCACGACCGCGGTCAGGAGGATCGCGAACACGAGCGCAACGAAGCGCATCGTGCCGTGCTTGTGGACCTTCTCGACCCGGCGCGTGCGCTCACGTACCGCCGCCTGCTTGCGCAGGCGCTCGCGCCGCTCGCGCTCCTCGACGGCGGTGTCACGGAATTCGGCCTCGTACTGCGCGAGGCTCTGGCGCATGCGCAATGCCATGGGCTGAGAAGGGTACCCGGCCGGTTGACGCCAGTTACGAAACGGCCGGGGCGCCCTGCTCGGCTTCCTCGTAGACCTTCACGAAACGCAGGTAGTTCGCAGCGATCTGTGCGAAGGCCTCCTCACGCGGCACCGAGCCGTCGAGGTAGCCCTTGAGCGAGTCCCACCAGATCGAGCGCCCGATGGCGAAGCCCACGTAGCCGTCCACGGGCGCGCCCGCCTGTAGCCACTGGTCGACCTTGGCGTCCGAGGCGCCGCGGCCGAGCACCACGCACACCACGCCCTCGCGCCCCTCGCCCTTGCGCGACTGTTGAGCGAGCATCTCGGCGTCGGAGCGCTCGTCGACGCCCTCGATCTTCCAGATGTCGACCTCGATGCCGTAGTTCTGGATGTCCTCGATCGCGCGCCGCATGAGCTCGGGACGCAGCTCGGCGTCGTAGCGGTCGGTGTCGCCGCCCACGGACTCGAGCTGGGCCTCCTCGGCGGGCACGAGCAGCTCGAAGAGGAAGATGCGGTCGTTCTCGTGGAGCCAGTCGGCGAGCTGCTTCAGGCGGCCGAGCTGGCGCTCGTTCATCTTCGCGTCGCCGTCGGAGTTGAAGCGCACCAGGACCTTCGAGAACTCGGGGTCGAACTTCTCGATGTGCTCGCCGAAGCGGTCGTCGTACTGGAAGTCGAACTGGTTCTGGCCCGACTTCTCGACCGGCATCGCGAGCGAGAGGCCGTGCTCCTTGGCGCGCTCGGGCACGTTCGATCCGAACTGCTCGTCGATCAGGCAGCCGGCGCTCTCGGGGCGGAAGCCGTCCTGCTCTGACGCGCGCTCGAGGCCCTCGTAGATCACCTGCTTGGCGTCGGCGATCTTCTCCGTCTCCTCGGGAGTCGGCTCGCCCTCGATGCCGAACATCTTCTTCTGGAAGGAGCCGCGGTGGTCGAACGCGAGGATGAAGAGCTTGCCGTCGTAGCCGAGAGCCATGTGTGAGACGTCACCGTCCTGTCGGAGAAGGGGTTGGGATCCGGCGGGCCAGGATACTCTCCGCGCGTGGAGCACCGATTCACGGGGCCGGCCTATACCCTGGGGGTGGAGGAAGAGCTCATGATCGTCGACTCCGAGACGCTCGAGCTGACCAACCAGATCGAGGTGATGCTCGAGTCGGTGCCCGATACCGAGGGCGACGTAAAGCCCGAGCTGATGGAGTCGGTGCTTGAGATCTCGACCACTCCCTGCAAGGGCACGCGCGAGGCGAACACCCAGCTGCGCACGCTGCGCCACCAGGTGCAGCAGACGGCTTCGGAGAAGGGCCTCGCGATCGGTTCGGCCGGCACGCACCCGTTCGCGATGTGGGAGGACCAGCGGATCGTCGGGCGCCCGCGCTACCGCGATCTCGTGGCGGCGCTGCGCTTCGTCGCGCGCCAGGAGCTCATCTTCGGCATGCACGTGCACGTGGGCGTGGACGACCCCGACAAGGCCGTCCACGTGGCCAACGGCATGCGCGTCCACATCCCCCTGCTGCTCGCGCTGAGCGCCAACTCACCGTTCTGGCGCGGCGACTCCACCGGCCTGCTCTCCACGCGCATGCCGATCTTCCGTGCCTTCCCGCGCGTCGGCATCCCGCCGAGTTACGCGGACTTCGAGGACTACTCCCGCCGGGTCCAGTTCATGGTCGACTCGCGGGTGATCGAGGACTACACCTACCTCTGGTACGACGTCCGCCCGCACCCGAACTTCGGCACCGTCGAGATCCGCGCGATGGACTCCCAGACGCGGATCGAGCACACCATGGGCCTCGCCGCGCTCGCGCAGGCGCTGGTCAAGGAGCTGTGCGAGCACTTCGAGGCGGGCGAGGAGCTCTCCCACTACCCCTACGAGATGCTCGACGAGAACAAGTGGCTCGCCGCCCGCCACGGCCTCGACGGTGAGCTCGTGGACCTTCCCTCGGAGGAGCGCGTCCAGACCCGCAAGCTGGCCGCCCGGGTGATGGAACGGGCGCGCGAGCACGCCCAGGACCTCGGCTCCGAGAGCGAGCTCGAGGGCATCGACGACCTGCTCGACCGCGGTAACGGGGCCTCCCGCCAGCTCGTGGTCTACGAGGCGAACAGCGACTTCCGCGAGGTCGTCGCCGAGATCGTCGAGAAGACCGGTGGAGCGCCGGATTAGCCCGCAGGTACCCTCAAGAGAGTGAGCGAGCCAGACCTCTTCGTCGTCTGCAAGAACTGCTCCGCCGAGGTCTCCCCGTACGTCACGGAGTGCCCCTACTGCGGCCAGCGGGTGCGCAAGCGTGCGCCGAAGCTCGACATGGGCGCCCCGGCCGAGCCCAAGCAGCGCAAGATCCGCGCCCCGAAGCTCCCGAAGCTGCGCGGCGACGAGATCCCCGGCATCGCGCCCGACACGCGGCCCTACGGCACGCTCGCGCTCATCGCGCTGTCGCTCGTGACCGTGCTCGTGGTCACCGCGAAGCCGCTGTGGCTGATCGACCACGTGGGCGTCGTGTTCTCCTCCACCGACGAGCCGTGGAAGTACGCGTCCACCCTGTTCGCCTACGACAACTTCGGCTACGCGTTCATCGCGCTCATCTGCGTGGGCATCTTCGGCACCCAACTCGAGCGCCGCTTCGGGATCTTCCCGGTGCTCGTGATCTTCCTCTCCGCGGGAGCCGCCGGCGCCGCGGCCTCGGATGCCGTGGACGTACTGCCGGCGCTCGGCGCGAACGGCGCTGCGCTCGCCCTGCTCGCCGCCTGGTACGTGGACGATCGCCGTGCGCTGAAAGGCGGCGATGACCGCGAGAGCGACATGCTCGGCGTGTACGTGCTGGTCGGCGCGCTGCTGCTCTGCTCGGCGGCCACGCGCGAGGCCAGCATCGTCGCGGCGGTTGTGGGCGGCGGCATCGGCTACCTCGCCGGCTACGCCCTGCCGGTCTTCACGAAGCGCGCGTAGGCGTGACCCCGCGGATCCCGCCGCTGCCTCCGGAGGAGTGGGGCGAGGACGTGCGCCCACTGCTCGAGGCCGAGTTCGGCGACACGGGCGTGCGCATCGGCGACAACAACATCTTCTCGACGCTCGCCCGCAGCCCGGACCTCTACAGGGCGTTCATGCGCTTTGGCGGCTACCTGCTCGGTGCCGGGAAGCTGCCCCCGCGCGAGCGCGAGCTGCTGATCCTGCGCACGGGCCTCAACTGCGGCTCGGACTACGAGTGGGGCCAGCACGTGCGGATCTCCGAGCTGCTCGGCATCTCCCGCGAGGAGATCGACCGCGTGGCATCCGGCCCCGAGGCCTTCGAGGGCGACGAGGCGCTGCTGCTTCGCGCCGCGGACGAGCTGCACGCTGACGCGCGCATTTCCGACGCCACGTGGGAGGGTCTCACCGGCTTCCTCGACGAGGAGCAGCTCATCGAGCTGCCTGTGCTGGTCGGCCAGTACCACCTGGTCGCGTTCACGCTGAACTCGCTCGGGGTCGAGCTCGACGAAGGGCTAGAGGGGCTGCCGGACCAGCGCTAGCCCGCCAAAGCCGTACGGGCGGCCGTGGCCCTCGAGGATCTCGTACTCGGCGTCGTCGGGGCCGAGGTCCTCCTCCAGTTCGAGGCCGAAGCTCTTCACGAACTCCTCGGCGGCGCCCTCAGGGATGCCGAATCTGAACGGCTCGCCGCCCTTGGTCACGCGCTCCACGAGCTCGCGTGCTCCGTAGCTCGACACGTCGCCCTCGATCACCTCGCGGAAGATGTAGTCGAAGCAGATCGAGCTTCCAGGGCCCGTGCCGGCGGCGAACCAGCGCAGCGTCTCCTCCACGCCGCGGGGCTCGAGATAGGGCGTCACGCCCGACCAGAGGATCGCCGTGCGCGCAGCCGGGTCGAAGCCGTGGGCGCCGAGGCGCTGGGCGAGGTCCTCGGTGTTGAAGTCGATCCGCACGTAGGTCACCTCCTCCGGCCGGCCGCCGAACAGCGCCTCGAGGCGCTCGTCCTTGATCGCTCCGGTAACCGGGTGGTCGACCTCGAACAGCTTCGCCGCGCCGAAGTCGAGGCGGTAGAAGCGCGAGTCGAGGCCCGCGCCGAGCAGTACCGCCTGGGTGGCTCCGGCGGCCACCTCCTCGCGCAGAACGCGGTCCATGTGGATCGTGCGGGCGAGCTCGAACCAGATCGCGCCCGGCAGTATCCGCTCGAACACGCGCGGGGACAGCCCTCGCAGGATCGGCAGCTTCACCAGCGCGGTCGCCTTCAGGCCCGGGGCGATGAAGGAGGAGGCCAGGTGGTCGGGGTTGCGCGGCAGCGGCGGCCTGAGGGTCCTGCCCGCGGCGCGCAGGGCGCACGCACCCTCCGCGGTCGAGCGTGCCAGTCGACTGGTTCCAGCATCTCCGAGCGCCACGGCGCGCCTATGATCGCAGCCGTGCCCGAGCCCGACGAGCGGATCGACGCGGCCCTGCGGGCACTTCAGGAGCCCGAGCGCTTCCGTGCTGCGGAGAAGTGGGTGACCGACCACGCCCCCGAGCTCCAGCACGTGCTCGCGAGCGTCCTGCGCGAAGGCGGGTACTTCGACCAGGCCCACGAGACCGAGGTCGACCGGGTGGTCGGTCAGCAGGACGAGGACGAGCG
>JACCYP010000211.1 GCA_013696425.1 Thermoleophilaceae bacterium | reverse complement strand
GGCCGGCCCCGTGGCGCTTTGCCTGCAGGCGCACGAACCAGTTGCCGATCCCGGCGAGGGGAGCGAGCACGAGCCGGTTGGCGATCGGCACGCCGCCCAGCTCCCAGGGGTCAGTAAGGGCGCGGATAGCGCCCTAACGGTAGAGGTCGACCCGCTTGAAGCGGTCGTGCGCAACGTCCCACGCGGGCTTCCTCTTGCCGTTGTAGTCGATAAGCGCCTTGTTGTGGATCGAGTCGGTCGCGGCGCTCGGGTCGAGCAGTCCGCCGTCCCACTTCGGCTTCACCGCGAACTCTCCGAGCGTCCAGTAGATCGCACCGTCCACGAACTTCGTCTTGTCGACCACATCGAGCATCCGGCGGATGTACCGGGACTGGAACGCGAAGGTGCCCTTCTTCCCCGCCGAGCCCTCGTGCAGTGCCTCGGCACCGAACTCCGTGACGACCATCGCCTGCTTGCGATAGCGGCGGCGCATCGCGCGGAGGTAGGGCTCGAAGTCGAAGATGCTCGCCGTCGAGTGGGTGCGCTTGCCCTTGTACCAGCCGAAGTACGAGTTCACGCCCAGCAGGTCGAAGGCGGCGTGCGCCTTCTGGAAGCGGAAGCCGGGGTAGGGAAGGATGTCGACAGAGACCGGCACCGATGAGTCGAGCGCGCGCACGTCCTTGGCGGCGCTCAGCATGAATGCCTTCGTGCTCGGCACCTCGTCGGGGCGCGGCGACAGCTCGTTGGCCACCGAGTGGGTCATCACCGACGCGTGCCGGCGCGCCTCGATCACGGTGCGTCGAACCTGTGCGAGGGCGCGGGCGCGCTCGGGCTCCTGTCGCATCAGCGCGTCGCGGTGGTAGATCGGCGCCTGGCTCCAAACCAGGATCCCGGCCTCGTCGAACTTCGAGAGCAGCTCGTCGCTCAGGCCATAGTGGGCGCGCGTGATGTCGGCGCCGAGGTCCTTCAGCTGGGTCACGATCCGCGTGTTGTCCTCATCGGTGAGCGCCGCGCCGTGGCCCTTCACGTCCTCCTGGATCGATGCGCCGCGCAGGCGCACGCCGCGGCCGTTCAGGAACAACCGCCCGCGGCGGACCTGCACCGAGCGCAATCCCACCTTCTGGTCGTAGACGGCCTCGGTCCTACCCGCCACGCGCACCGAGACCGAGCCCTTGTAGAGGTTCGGATGCTCGGGCGCCCACAGCTTC
The DNA here is from genome assembly GCA_013696425.1 of Thermoleophilaceae bacterium. Taxonomy (GTDB): domain Bacteria; phylum Actinomycetota; class Thermoleophilia; order Solirubrobacterales; family Thermoleophilaceae; genus JACCYP01. The sequence goes on along the minus strand of JACCYP010000211.1, from coordinate 5,024 downwards.
GGCGTGCCGGTCACGGGTACGGTGAAGCGGACCGGGCGGCGCTCGCGCGGGCGCAGCGGGGCCACGTTGATCGACACCTGCGTCGGCTCGATCCCCTCGCCCGGCGGGGCGAGGTCGACGATGAGCGCCGGGGAGATGAAGTCGCTCGTGCGGTTCTCGACCACGGTGTCGACGACCACCGACGCCTTGCAGCCGGAACCCTTGGCGCAGTCCAGGCGCGGCAGGATCGCCGTGTCCTGCAGGGCCGCGCTGCCGAGCGGCCGCAGCTCGGCGGTGCGGATCAGGCCGCCCCAGTTCCACCAGCCCTCGCGCAGCTTCGCGGAGCGGCGGAAGTCCACGCGCACGACGAGCTCGTTCGCCTGGCCGGGCACGAGGCCCTTCGCGATGAAGTCCTGCGCCGAGTATCCGTCGGCGGCGATGCCGATCGCCTGGCCGTTCAGCCACGCCTGGCCGTTGCGGCGGATCTGGCCGAAGTGCACCGACCAGGCGAAGCCCCCGGGAGCGGTCGGCCCGTCGATCTTCAGCCGGTACCAGCCGACGCTGCCCCCGAACAGGTGCGAGAGCGATCGGGTCTCGATCGCGTGCGGGAGCGTGATGCCCTGGTTCCAGCTCGCGGGATCGGTGGACTCGCGGCGCTGCCAGGCCTGCGCTTGGCCGATGTCGCCCGGGTCGGGCTTGAACTCCCAGCCGGAGTTCAGGGGGATCGGCTCCGGTGGCTGAACGGGCTCGGCCGGCGCGGGCGCCTGCGCGAGTGCCGGCGCAGCGGAGAGCGCGAAGGTCAGCGCGAAGGTGGTGAGAAGTGCGTGGGGCATCCTTGCTGGGTTACGCAACACACGGGACTAACCCTCGTTGCGTTCCCAAATGAGCCTGAGTCCATTCAGGGTCAGAAGGTCGTCGACCTCGTCGATCAGCTCACATTGTGGCGCAATGATCGCCGCATGGCCGCCGGTGGCGATCGCCGTGGCCTCCTCGCCGAGCTCCTCGCGAACCCTCCCGAGGATCCCGTCCACCTGGCCCGCGAAGCCGAAGACGATGCCGGACTGCAGCGCGGCATGGGTGGAGCGCCCGATCACCGTGGGCGGGGTCTCCAGATCGACCTTGAAGAGGCGCGCGGCGCGGTTTGCGAGCGCGTCCATCGACACCTCCACCCCCGGCGCGAGCACGCCCCCTAGGTACTCGCCCTCACTCGAAACGACGTCGTAGTTGACCGCGGTGCCGAAGTCGACGGCGATGCACGTGTTGCCGACACGCTCGAACGCGGCCACCGCGTTCACGAGCCGGTCGGCCCCGACCTCGTGCGGCTGATCCATACGGATCGGCATTCCCGTCTTCACCCCGGGCCCGACCATCAGCAGCGCGCCCCGCAGGTAGCGCTCGGAGAGCAGCTCGTACTCGTGCGCGAGCACGGGCACCACCGCGGAGACGATCGCGCCGTCGATGTCCTTCAGAGTCAACCCCCGGAGCGAGAGCAGCCCGGCGAGCTCGGTCGCGAGGCGGTCGCTGGTGGCCTCCCGGTCAGAGGCCAGGCGCCAGTGCTCGACCAGCCGGTCGTGCTCCCACATGCCGATGTGGGTCTGGGTGTTCCCGACGTCGATGGCGAGCAGCATTCGGTTCCTGATTATCGTGGGTGTGGATGACGCTGCCTCCCGGCCCCTCCACCCCGGCCCCGCTGCAGACCGCGGCGTGGGTCACACGACCCGGCCCGTGGATGCTCCGCATGCGCCGGGAGCACGGCAACGTGTTCACGGCCAGCATCGTCCCGGACCTGAAGACGGTGGTGTTGGTGGCCGAGCCGGAGCTGATCAAGGAGATCTTCCGCGCCGACCCCGAGGTGCTCCGCGCGGGCGAGGGCAACGTGGTGCTGCGGCCGGTGGTCGGCTCCTCGTCGCTGCTGCAGCTCGACGGCGACGAGCACATGCAGGAGCGCAAGCTGATGCTGCCGCCCTTCCACGGCGAGAAGCTGAAGGGGCACGCCGAGCTGATGGAGCAGATCGTGCTGAGCGAGGTCGAGCGCTGGGCGCCGGGCGAGGAGCTCGCGCTCGCACCGCAGCTGCAGGCGGTGACGCTCGAGATCATCCTGCGGGTGGTCTTCGGAGTGCGCGAGGGCGAGGAGGTCGAGGGCCTGCGCCAGCGCCTGCAGCGGGTCATGGACGTCGGCGGGCGCCCGATCGGGACCGCGCTGCTGATCGCGCGCAACGCCGGCCTGGCCAAGGACTTCATCGACCGCGACCTGAAGAAGCTCGACGTCGAGATCTTCGCCGCGATCGAGCGCCGCCGCACCGACCCCGACCTCGCCGAGCACGACGACATCCTCTCGATGCTGATCCAGGCCCGGCGCGAGGACGGCTCACCGATGAGTGATCGTGAGCTGCGCGACGAGCTGATGACGCTGCTCGTGGCCGGCCACGAGACCACGGCAACCGGCCTCGCATGGACCTTCGAGCGGCTGATGCGCAACCCGGCGGCGCTCGACCGCCTCACCGCCGAGGCGCGCGCGGGAGCGAGCACCGAATACGCCGACGCCGTGGTGCGCGAGTCGCTGCGGCTGCGCCCGCCGATCCCGCTGGTGGCGCGCAAGGTGAAGTCGCCCTACCGGCTCGGTGAGTGGGAGATCCCGCCGGGAGCCACTATCGCGCCCGCCGTCTGGCTCACGCACCGGCGCGAGGACATCTACCCCGACCCGCACGCATTCAAGCCCGAGCGCTTCCTCGACGCCTCGCCCGATACCTACGCGTGGCTGCCGTTCGGCGGCGGCGTGCGGCGCTGCATCGGCGCGAGCTTCGCGATCATGGAGATGCGGATCGCGCTCCAGGCGATCGTGCGCACGGTCGAGCTGCGGGCCCCCGACGCGCGCATGGAGAACATGCGCCGGCGCGCGATCGTGTTCGCACCGTCCCGGGGCGCGAGAGCGCTAGTAGCCGCTCGCGCCGCCTGAGGCGCCGCCGCCCTCGCCCGAGTCCTCCTCGGGCGAAGCGCTGACGGAGCCGACCTCCACCACGCCCTCCATGCCGCGCTGGCGATGGTCGGCGAGCGGGCAGAACCAGGTGTAGGTGCCCTCGTCGAGCTCGACCTTCAGCTCGGCGGTCTCGCCCGGCGGGGTCGGATCAGTGCCGCCCTTGCCCTCGACCTCGAGCGCGTGCTCGGTCTCGCCGCCGTTCTCGACCTGGAAGGTGAACTCGCCCGGCTCGGTGATGGCTGGATCCTTCGGGGTGATCTCGAAGTCGACCTCGGTCACCGCGATCGCCTCCGGCTCGCCGCCTCCATCGCCGTCGTCGTCGCCACCGCAGCCGGCGAGGGCGAGGGCGGCCAGGAGTCCGAGCAGGACCAGTCGGAGCGGCATCAGAGGGATCCTCTCACCTCGACCCGCTGTCCCTCCACGCGCTCGAGCGCCTCGTCGAGGCGCCGGCCGTCCGGGAGCGCCAGGTCGGGGTCGAGCTCGAGCAGCGGCACGAGCACAAAGCGCCGTGCCAGCACGTCGCGATGGGGCAGCGTGAGCCGGTCGCTGTGATGCTCGAGGCCGCCGAGCAGCAGCAGGTCGACGTCGATCGCGCGCGGGCCGTGGCGCCCGCCGGACGGATCGCGGCCTAGAGCGTGCTCCACCGCCTTGCAGAGGTCGAGCATCTGCTCTGCGCGTAGGTCGGTCTCGACCTCCACGCACGCGTTGAGGAAGTCCGGCTGGTCGGTGACCTCGCCCTGGGGCTCGGTCTCATAGACATTCGAACACGCCACCACCCGTGCGCCCCGCTCGTCGAGCGCGTCGCGCGCGGCGCGGAGATTCTCGAGGCGCTCCCCCACGTTCGAGCCGAGGCCGAGGAAGCCCCTCAACTCAGGCTTTGCCCCCCAGCTTGTCCACAAGCTGGAGCAGGTCCAGCGGGCTGAAGGGCTTCGTGAGGAAGAGGTCGGCGCCGGCATCCTCGGCCTCGCGCTCCGCATCGGCGCGGGACGCCGCCGTGAGCATCACGATCGTCGCGCCGGCGGTGGCCGCGAGCTCGCGCAGGCGCCGACAGGTCTCGATCCCGTCGAGGTTCGGCATGTCGATGTCGAGCAGGATCAGCGACGGGCTCTCGCGCTCGGCCACCTTCACGGCCTCGAGCCCGTCGCTGGCCTCTATCAGCTGCATCGTCGCCACGTCCTCGAGAGTGGTGAGGATCAGCTTGCGGATGAACGGGTCGTCGTCGACGACCAGGATCGACCGCATTAAGCGATGGCCCGTCGGATGTCCTCGATGCGCTCGTCGGAGACCTCGGCAAACGCCGTGACCACGGCCGGGTCGAACTGCGTGCCGGCCTCGGCGTTGATCACCTTGCGCGCCCGCTCGAGGCTCGCGGCCGGCCGATAGGGGCGGTCGGTGGTGAGGGCGTCGAGGGTGTCCGCCAGGGCGAAGATACGCGCGGCGATCGGTATGTCCTCGCCAGCGAGACCGTCCGGATACCCGCCGCCGTCCCAGCGCTCGTGGTGATGGCGCACCACCTCCTGGGCGTCGGCGAGAAACTCGATCCCCGCGAGGATCTGCGCGCCGATGACCGTATGGGTCTCGATCAGCGCGCGCTCCTCGGCGGTGAGCGGCTCGGGCTTGTGGAGAACCGAATCCGGGATCGCCACCTTCCCGACGTCATGGAGCAGGAAGCCGAACTCCGACAGCGGATCGGCCACGAGCTCCGGCGCGATCGTGTGCGCGAGCTCGAGCGCATAGGCGGCCACGCGCTCGGCGTGCTTTCCCGTGTAGGCGTCACGTGCGTCGACGGCGTTGGTGAGGGCACGGACGGTGGCCACGTAGGAGCTGCGCAGCTCGTGCGCGCGCTCGCGTTCCTGCTTGAAGGTCTCGCGCAGATCGGCGGCATAGCGCTCAAGCTGCTCCTCCTTCTCTGCGGCCAGCTTGCGTGTGTCCTCCAGCTCCTCCCGAAGCCGATCCATGTCCGTCACCCGGCGAAGGCTATCCCCCGGACCTGAGGATCTCGACCACGGTGGCCGCAGCCTCCTCGAGCGGCACCGGCTCGGGGTCGAGCGTGACGGTGCTCTCGCCG
>JACCYP010000195.1 GCA_013696425.1 Thermoleophilaceae bacterium | reverse complement strand
GCCGTGATCGCGCCCATCCCCGACGGCAGCACCGGGGTGGCGCTCGGCGAGCTGATCGTCGTGACCGGCTCACCGCTGCCCGACGAGATGGGTGAGGCAATCGAGCACGTGGCGCGCCGGATGGGCGACCTGCTCGAGACGGTGCGCCCGCGCTCCGCGCAGCCTTCCTGGGAGACGCTCGTCGACTTCGCCGGCGCGTTCGAGCACGCGCCCTACGCGATCGTCTGCACCGACCAGGCGGGCCAGCTGCTGATGGCCAACGCGGCCTGCGAGCAGATGACCGGCTACAGCCGGATGGAGCTGCTGAAGATGCACACCGACGACCTGATCGCAGACCGCTTCCACGAGGGCATCCGCTCCCTGCGCCGGCGCTTCCAGCACGCGGCCGGTCACCGCGCGGCCAGATCGGCCCCTACCGGATGGTGGGTTGCCGCCGCAACGGCGACGAGTTCCCGATCGACGTGACCTCCTCTGCGCACGTCACCGGCCGGGGAACGATCGCCGTGCACGTGATTCGCGACGTGCAGCGCACCGAGGACCCGCTGCCGTCGGTCGAGATGCTCGAGAACCTCGACCGGCAGCTGTAGGCGGCCTTTCCGCTCATCGCGCCTTCGGCGCTCGGACTGCGGGCACCCAGGGGAGGGCTGGGCGGTGGCGCTCGTGCGCGAGGCGAAAGTGTTCAATAAGGGTCGCCATACGACCAAAAGTGCACACTCAGCACAAAGCCGGCCGCCGAGTGGCGCGTAGCCGCTCGCGGACCGCGAACCCCGCCCCGCACGACCCTCTTGTTGCCCGCAGTTCAAACGAGCGCCGAAGGCGCGAGCCCTACGACTCGGCTTCGCGCACGGCCCGCTCGGCGGCCGCGAAGCCGATCTCCGAGTGGGTGCCGTCGCAGAACGGCTTGGTCTTCGAGCCGCCGCAGCGGCAGAGCGCCACGGGGCGGTCGGCATCGGGCAGCGGGATGTCGTTCCCGTCCGCGTCGACCAGCCTGATCGGGCCGGTGACCTTGTAGGACCCGTTGTCGCGCACCTTGATCTCGACCTCGTGCTCGGCGATGCAGATGACCTTACCCTTCAGGGGCATGGCAACCCAGGCCGAAAAGGGCTTCCTGCCCGCACTACGGTTCGAGCGGCTCACGCCGCTGTTCGATCCGGTGGTGCGGCTCACGAGCCGCGAGGGCGAGTTCAAGCGCCGCCTGCTGGCCCAGGCCGGCATCTCCCCCGGCATGACCGTGCTCGACCTCGGCTGCGGCACGGGCACTCTCGCGATCGACGTGAAGCGGGCCGAGCCCGCCGCCGAAGTGATCGGGCTCGACGCCGATCCGGCGATTCTCGAGCGGGCGCGCGGGAAGGTCGACAAGGCCGGGCTCGACATCGCACTCGACCACGGCTTCGCCGACGACCTCCCGTATGAGGACGGCTCCTTCGACCGCGTGATCTCCACGCTCTTCTTCCACCACCTGCCGCCGGCCGTGAAGGCCGGCACCGCCAGCGAGATCACGCGCGTCTTGAAGCACGGCGGCGAACTGCACGTGGCCGACTGGACGAACCCGCGCGATCCGCTGATGCGCCTCGGCGCGCTCGGCCTGCGCCTCTTCGACGGCGACGAGCCGACGCGCGACAATCTCGCCGGGCGGCTCCCGGACATCCTCGCGGCGGGCGGCCTCGCCGACGTGCGCGAGCGCGACACGATGCGCCTGGCCTTCGGGCTGCTCGCGCTGCTCTCGGGCCGGCGGCCGTGACGCGCGTCGTCCAGGGCGCCTGCCCTCACGACTGCCCCGACGGCTGCGCGATGCGCGTGACGGTGGACGACTCGGGACGGGCCGTGAAGGTCGAGGGCGACCCGGATCACCCCATCACGCAGGGCTTTCTGTGCGGGAAGGTGTCGAACTACCTCGACCGCGTGTACGCCGAGGACCGGCTTCTGCACCCCCTGATCCGCACCGGGCCGAAGGGCTCCGGCGAGTTCCGCCGCGCATCGTGGGACGAGGCGCTCGACCTCGTCGCGGAGCGGCTGCTCGAGGCGCGCGAGGGCCACGGCGGCGAGTCGCTCCTGCCGTACTCCTACATGGGGAACATGGGCCTCGTGCAGGCGGACGCGATGAGCGCGCGGGTGATGAACGCGCTCGGCGCCAGCGAGCTCGTGCGCACCATCTGCGCCACCGCGGGGATCGCGGGGGTGGTCTCGGCGCAGGGGCTCTCCCCCGAGGTCGATCCTGAGGAGTGGCCCCGCGCCCGGCACATCGTGCTGTGGGGCTGGAACCCGATGTCGACCGCGCCGCACCTCTGGAAGCTCGTGCTCGAGGCGCGCAAGGCGGGCGCGAAGCTCGTCGTGATCGATCCCTACCGCTCGCGCACGGCGCGGGTTGCAGACGAGCACATCCGCCCCATCCCGGGCACCGACGCCGCGCTCGCGCTCGGAATGATGCGCGCCGTGTTCGACTCCGGCCTCGCCGACGAGGAGTGGTGCCGCGCGCACACCGACGGCTACGACGAGCTCGCCGAGGCGGCGGGCGCCCACACCGTCGAGGAGTGGGCCGAGCAGTGCGGCGTGCCGGCCGCCGAGGTGGCGCACGCGGGGGAGGAATTCGCGCGCGCCGAGCCGGCGCTGCTGCGCCTCGGCGTCGGCGCCCAGCGGCACATGGGCGCGGAGCCTGCCTACCGCACGATCGCGTGCCTGCCCGCCC
>JACCYP010000190.1 GCA_013696425.1 Thermoleophilaceae bacterium | reverse complement strand
CCCACACCACCTGCGCGTTACCGCCGCGCTCGTACAGGCCGAGCACCGCGGCGTCGTCCAAGCCCTCGTGGTGGGCCGAGTAGGTCTCGAACGTCCCGGGCGGCGGCTGCCCGATCGCGCGGATCATCGAACCGTCGTTGTATCCGTAGGCCACGTCGTTCACGGGGCCGAGGATCGCCGCGTCCTGGCCGCCGGCCCAGTCGAGGCCGTCGTTCACCGGGTCGGGCATGGCGCCGAGGTCGAGGCCCATCGCCTCGGGCGCGGCGTCGAGCACGTTGCCGAACTCCTCGCACGCACGCGCGACGTCCTCGTGGCCGGGCTGCACCCACACCACCCATGCGCAGCCGTGCTCGGCGAACCAGTCGCGCAGCTCGGGGAGCGCGCGGCGCACCGCGTCCCGGTCCTCGTACACCACGCCGTTGGCCACCGAGCGCTCGGGGCAGTGCGGCGCGCGGGCAGCGCGCAGCCCCGGGCGTTCGAACATCTCAGCGCCGTCCGCGAGGCCGTAGAGGTCCCACAGCGCCCGGCGCTCGAGTTCGAGCAGCTCGGCGTCGCGTGGTCCGGGCCTCAGGCCGACTGACCCGCTCCTTCATGCGGGCGAGCCATCTGGGCGAGGTCGAGCGCCTCGTCGAGGATCTCCTCGGTCACCCCCAGCTCGCGCGCGACCTCGCGCAGGGAGCGCCCGGACCCGGCCGCCTCCTTCACGATCTCGGCCGCCTTGTCGTAGCCGATGTGGGGATTCAGAGCGGTGGCCGTGGCGAGCGTCGCCTCGGCGTGCCCGGTGGTGCCCTCGTGGTTGGCCTCGAGGCCGTCGATGCACTTCTCGGCGAACATCGTCGACGCGCTCGTGAGGATGTGGATCGACTGGAGCAGGTTGCGCGCGATCAGCGGGATGCGCACGTTCAGCTCGAACTGCCCCTGCATGCCGCCGATCGTGATGGCGGTGTCGTTGCCGATCACCTGGCCGGCCACCTGCAGCACGACCTCCGGGATCACCGGGTTGACCTTGCCGGGCATGATCGAGGAACCCTTCTGAAGCTCGGGCAGCACGAGCTCGGCGAGCCCGGCGCGCGGGCCGGAGCCCATGAGCGCGATGTCCTGGGCGATCTTCGTGAGGGAGACCGCCAGGACCTTGAGCGCGCCGGAGAGCTCCACGAGCGCGTCGCGGTTGCCCTGCGCCTCGAACGGGTCGGCCGGCGCCTCGGCTCGGATGCCGGTGGCCTCGGTCATCTTCTCGCGCACGCGGGCGGCGAACTCGGGATGGGTGTTGAGGCCGGTGCCGGTGGCGGTGCCGCCGAGCGGGATCTGGGCCACGCGCGGGAGTGCGCCGGAGATGCGGTCGTGGGCCAGCCGGATCTGGGTGGCGTAGCCGGAGAACTCCTGGCCGAGCGTCACCGGCACGGCGTCCATGAGGTGCGTGCGGCCCGCCTTCACGACGTCCTGGAACTCGTCCGCCTTCGCCTGGAGCGAGCGCGTGAGCGTGTCGAGCGCCGGCAGCAGCTTGTCCTGGCACTCGGCGAGCGCCGCGAGGTGCACGGCCGAGGGGAACACGTCGTTCGACGACTGGCCCATGTTCACGTGGTCGTTGGGGTGGGCCGCATCGCCCGCGAGGTTGGCGATCACCTCGTTCGCGTTCATGTTCGAGGAGGTGCCCGAGCCGGTCTGGAACACGTCGATCGGGAACTGCTCGTCGTGGCGGCCGTGGGCCACCTCGTCCCCCGCAGCGGCGATCGCCGCGGCCACGCCGCCGTCGAGCCTGCCGAGCTCTGCGTTCACACGCGCGGCGGCTGCCTTGATGCGCCCGAGCCAGCGCACGACCGCCACCGGCACGCGCTCGCCGGACACCGGGAAGTTCTCGACGGCCTTGGCGGTCTCCCCGCCCCAGAGTTCGTTCGTAGTCATGACACCCACGTTATCTGGGCAACAGGGTCAGCCCGACTCCCGTCCCGCCCGCTCGGCGGCGCGGAACTCCGGCGTGCCGGTGTCCACCAGCTCCAGCTCGTTCTCGAGCCGCCGCAGCAGCTCGGAGTAGACGCCGGCCTGCGAGCGCTCCGCGCCGCGGCGGGCGGCGCCCACGAGGTAGCCGAGCCGAACCGCGTCGCGTTGCTCGGCCAGCCGCGTGGCCACGCGGCTGAAGGTGATGCCCACCTGCTGGACGTCCGAGCCCTGGGCGTCCCGCGGGAAGCACTCCGAGAGCAGCACGCCGTCCTCGAGCTCCACGGCGCCGGGGGCCTGCTCGATGGCAGCCTCCACCGAGTCCGGGTCGGCGCACGAGGCCTTGAGCGTCTCGTCCTCCTGCCGTGCACAGCCCGCGAAGGCGATTCCCACCAGGCAGATCACCACGAGGCGCACGGCCGCGATCCTAAGCGTCCAGGGTAGGAACACAGCGCAAAAGCTCCACACGAAGCAGTGCCTTAGCTGGATTGCGCACCCGAAACGATGCATTGAGGAATGGCGGCCACGTGCCGCACCGGGCCTGTGTTTCCATGCTCGCGGATGGCAAAGCAGGCAGCCACACAACCTCTCCACCGGATCGCCGAGCGCGTCCGGTTCTGCACGCGCTGCGGCACGATGCACCCGGCGCTCGACGACGGCAAGCGCGTGTGCGGCGATTGCGGCATGGGCGTCCTGCTCACCGCCCAGGCCGGCGCGATCGCGGACCCGGGCGATCCGTTCCTCGTCGTCTCCGAGGAGCTGCGCGTGGTGGCGGTCTCCCAGTCGGCCGAGCAGATGTTCGGCAACGAGGCCAGCCTGCTCTCGCATCCTCTGCTCTCGGCGCTCTCCTCCTCGGAAGGCGACGACGCCCTGGCCCGCGCGGTGCGCCGCGCGGCGATGGGCTCACGCGACGTGGTCACGCTTCCGGTCCGTGCCGCCTCCGCGGTGGCGAGGGACGCGGGGCCGCTCGAGGCGCGCATCGCCGCCTGCGGCCCGCCCAGGGCGGCGCTCGTGGTGATAGAGCTCGCCCTGCGTGCTCTCTGACTGCAACTTCCGGTGCGTAAGCACTCCGAAGCGTGCGGTTCATGGAGGTTCTTGCACACCCCGGGGCCCCGATTCCGTGCAAGAAGCACTGCACAGGTAGTAGTTCGGGGGGGGAACGGCGAAAACAAGGCTCGTGAGCGGCATTCGCACCAACGCAGCAGCCGAGCTACTCGGCGTCAGCCCCAACACCCTCCGCAGCTGGGAGCGGCGATTCGGCTACCCGAGCCCGCGCCGGACGGCCGGCGGCCATCGCCAGTACGACCTCTCCGAGCTCGAGGCCCTGCGCCGCGCGCTGCTCGAGACCCACAACATCTCTTCGGCGATCCAGGTCGCCCGCCAGCGCGGCGAGGGCCCCAGCTCCGCCGCCCGCCTCGTCGACGCATTCGACCGCTTCGACGAGAACGCGGCCGATCGCGTGATGGAGGAGAGCCTCGCCGTCCGCTCGGTCGAGCGCACCGTCGAGGACCTGCTGCTTCCCGCGCTCGAGTTCAACCAGGACCGCAAGGGCCGCGAGGCCGAGTTCGAGCTCGCCTGCCGCTGGGCCACCGGCTGGCTGCATGCCGCCCGCCGTGTCGCGCCGCCCGCCGCGCGCGAGGAGGCCGTGTTCCTCTTCGACGCCAGCTCCTCCCTCGATGTGGAGGCGCTCCACGTGCAGGCCATGGAGCTCGCGCTGCGCCGCTCCGGCTTCCGCGTGCTCCTGATGTCGATGAACCTTCCGCAGGAACGCGTCGCCCGTGCGGTGCGCGCCATCCAGCCGCTGGCCTTCGTGCTCTGCGGCTCGAACGCGACGCTCGAGGTGGTCGGGCGGCTGGTCTACACGGCCCGCCAGGTGGCCGAGTCGGCCCCCGTGCTCGAGTACCGCGACGCGACGCCCGTCACCGGCAGCCATTCGATCCGCTCGATCGGCGTGAAGCCGAGCGAGGCCGTGACGAGCATGCGCGCCGTCGCCGACGGCAACGCGATCGAAGTCCCCCTCGATCTCCCCGACCTCGACGAAGAGGCCGTAGAGATCGCGCTCAAGACCGCCGCTTCCTAGGCCCCGGGGGCCGTGGCAGACGACGGTTTCGGGCTCGGCGGACGGTTCGCCGCCTAGACCCTTCGCGTCCGGCCGCGGGCCTAGTCTGGCTCCGTGTCCTCCCTCGAGGTGGGTGATCCGCTTGCCCATCGGGCGCTCCAGGCGCTCGTGCGGGCCGAGTCCGCCGTTCGCCGCCGCGTGGCCGCCGATCTCGAGCGGGAGGGCATCTCCGCCGCCGGCTTCTCCGTGCTGGTCGTGCTCACCACCGCCGGCGGGCGGCTCGAGCTGCGCACCATCCGCCGCCGCCTCGGCTGGAGCAAGGCGAACGCCACTGAGGTCACGCTCACGCTCCAGGGCCGCGGCCTGATCACGCGCGCGATCGATGCAAGCGATCGCCGCGCGCGCGTGCTCTCCACGACGCCCGCGGGCGAGGCGCTCGTCGCGCACGTGTTCCCGGAGCACACCCAGCGCGTGGCCGCGGCGTTCGCGGACCTCGACGACGAGGAGAAGCGCATCCTCACGCAGGTCTGCCGCAAGCTCGCGGCGTAGCTCGCTTCATAGACTCGTGGGCCCCGTGGCCCGCTACGAACCAGTCGATCCCCAGCAGTCCTTCCCCCAGCTCGAGGAGGGCATCCTGGCGCGCTGGAAGGAGAAGGACGTCTTCCACGAGTCGATGCGCCGGCGCGAGGGCGCGGAGCGCTTCGTGTTCTACGAGGGTCCGCCCACCGCCAACGGCCGCCCGGGCTCACACCACGTCCTCGCCCGCGTCTTCAAGGACGTCTTTCCCCGCTACAAGACGATGCGCGGCTACTTCTGCGAGCGCAAGGCCGGCTGGGACTGCCACGGCCTGCCCGTCGAGCTCGAGATCGAGCGCCAGCTCGGCATCTCCTCGAAGGACGACATCGAGCGCTACGGCATCGCCGAGTTCAACGCGAAATGCCGCGAGTCGGTGTTCACCTACATCGACGAGTGGAAGGCGCTCACCGAGCGGATCGGGTTCTGGATCGACCTCGACGACGCCTACGCCACCCTCCACAACTCCTACATCGAGTCGGTCTGGTGGTCGCTCAAGGAGGTCTGGAAGAAGGACCTCCTCTACGAGGGCCACCGCGTCGTGCCCTACTGCACCCGCTGCGGCACGGCGCTCTCGAGCCACGAGGTGGCGTCCGGCTACAAGGACGTCGAGGACCCCTCGCTGTACGTGCGCTTCCCCGTGAACGGCCAGGACGGCGTGTCCTTCCTCGCCTGGACGACGATGCCCTGGACGCTGCTCCCGCACGCCGCGCTCGTGGTGGATCCCGCGGCCGACTACGTCCGCGCGAAGCGCGATGGGGAGGAGCAGATCCTGGCCGCGTCGCTGGCCGAGCGCGTGCTCGGCGAGGACATCGAGATCACCGAGAAGATGAAGGGCGAGGCGCTCCTCGGCATGGGCTATGAGCCTCCGTTCCCCTACCTGCCCGACTACGGCGAGCGCGGCCACACCGTGCTGGCGGGCGACTTCGTGAGCCTCGAGGACGGCACTGGCGTGGTGCACACCGGCGCGGCCTTCGGCGAGGACGACTTCCGCGTGGCCACCGAGAATGGCGTCACGATCCACAACCCGGTGCTGCCCGACGGCACCTTCGACGAGCGCATGGGCCCCTTCGCCGGCGTCTACGTGCGCGACGCCGACGCCGGCGTGATCGAGGCGCTCAACGAGCGCGGGCGCGTGTTCCGCTCCACCCGCTACGAGCACTCCTACCCGCACTGCTGGCGCTGCGACACGCCGCTCATCTACTACGCGAAGCGCTCGTGGTACGTGAAGACGACCGAGAGGCGCGCCGAGCTGCTCGCAGCCAACGAGTCGGTCGACTGGCATCCCGAGCACATCAAGCACGGGCGCTTCGGCAAGTGGCTCGAGAACAACGTCGACTGGGCGCTCTCGCGCGAGCGCTACTGGGGCACGCCGCTGCCGGTGTGGCGCTGCGAGGACGGCCACGAGCACACGGTCGGCTCGATCGAGGAGCTGCGCGGGCTGGCCGGCGAGGTGCCCGACGACCTGCACCGGCCCTACATCGACGACGTGCACTGGGACTGCTCGGAGTGCGGCAGGGAGATGACGCGCGTGCGCGAGGTGATCGACGCCTGGTGGGACTCCGGCTCGATGCCCTTCGCCCAGTGGCACTACCCGTTCGAGAACCAGGACGCGTTCGCCGAGAACTTCCCCGCCGACTACATCTGCGAGGGGCTCGACCAGACGCGCGGGTGGTTCTACTCCCAGCTCGCGATCTCGACGCTGCTGTTCGGCAAGAGCGACTTCAGGACGGTGCTGTGCCTGGGTCTGATCCTCGATCCAGAGGGCAGGAAGATGTCGAAGTCAAAGGGCAACGTGGTGGTGCCCTGGGAGGTGATCGACGCCCACGGCGCGGACGCGTTCCGCTGGTACTACTTCACCTCGAAGCAGCCCTGGGACGGCTACCGGTTCTCGGTCGAGACGGTCGGCGAGAGCGTGCGCCAGTTCATGCTCACGCTCTGGAACACCTACGCGTTCCTCGTGCTCTACGCGAACGCGGGCGAGCCCTCGGGTGATGGTGAGCCGACCGACCTCGACCGGTGGGCGCTCTCGCGCCTGCATGCGACCACCGAGACCGTCCGCGAGCGCATGGACGACTACGACACCACCACCGCCGGCCGCGCCGTGGCCGCGTTCGTCGACGACCTCTCCAACTGGTACGTGCGCCGCTCGCGGCGGCGCTTCTGGGACGGCGACCGCGCCGCGGTGGCGACCCTCGAGGAGTGCCTCGTGACGGTCGCGAAGCTGATCGCGCCGCTCACGCCGTTCATCGCCGACGCGATCTACTCGAACCTCGACGGGACCGAGGACTCGGTGCACCTCTCGGACTTCCCGGAGCCGGGCCCTCGCGACGAGGAGCTCGAGTGGCAGATGCAGGTGGCGCGCGACGCCGTCGAGCTCGGGCACGCCGGGCGCTCCCAGGCGCAGTTCAAGGTGCGCCAACCGCTGCGCGAGGCCGTGATCGTGGCGGCCGGGCGTGAGCGCGAGGCGCTCGAGCACTTCTCGGCGCTCGTGGCGGACGAGCTGAACGTGAAGGAGCTGCGCTTCGTGTCGGAGGCGGAGGAGCTCGGCCGCTTCGAGCTCAAGCCGAACTACCGCTCACTCGGCCCGCGCTTCGGGAAGCACATGCCCCAGGTGGCCGCCGCCGTGGCCGCCCTCGATTCCCAGCGCGCGGCCGAGACGCTGCGCGCCGGCGGCGAGGTGGGCGTGACCATCGACGGCGGGGAGCACCCGCTCGCCGCCGAGGACGTGCAGCTCGTGCTCCAGCCGCTCGAGGGCTACCAGGTGGAGCGCGCCGGGACGCATGCGGTGGCGCTCAACCTCGAGCTCGACGACGAGCTGCGCCGCGAGGGCCTCGCGCGCGACGTCGTGCGCGCGGTGCAGGACGCGCGCAAGAACGCCGGCCTGAACGTGGAGGACCGGATCGACCTCTCCCTCGGCGGAGACGAGGCCCTCCTCGAGGCGGTGCGGGCACATGAGCCCTACGTCGTGCGCGAGGTGCTTGCCACCACGTTGTCGTTCGACTGCGATTGTGGGGGAGTGACGAGCGAGATCACACTCGAAGACCGCAAATTGGAGGTTTCCGTCCGTCGAGCGGGTAACCCTTGACACAAGCAACCCAAAGGAGGGCATCCCATGCCCGAGGGCTATTGCGTCAAGGAAAAGAAGAAGGTCGAGATGAAGGACCCCGAGCAGGTGACCATGAAGAACGGCCGCCCGGCGATCAAGGCCACCTGCCCGAGCTGTGGCACCAAGATGTTCAAGATCGGCAAGCTCTAGCGATGAGCATCATCACGATCATCCTCATTCTCGTCGTCATCGCGCTCGTGGTCTTCCTGGTGAGAGGCCGGAGAGGAGTCTGAACCTGCCGGGACGGGCCTTGGCTTAGCCCTGCATGTCCCCGCCGATTGACCATTCGGTCTTCGGCGAGTCCACGAACCTGATCCAGACCTGGTCCGCGGGTGTCTTCCCCACCTCGGAGATGAGCGCCGTGACCTTCTCGGCGATCTCGCGCTTCTGGTCGGGCGAACGGCCTTCGTACCACTCGATCGTGACTACGGGCATGCCGGGCGCCGGCTAGGTGAGCGAGGGTGCGAGCTCGGCCTCGAGGGCCTTCTTCGGCTTCGCTCCGACGATGGTCTGCGCGGGCGCGCCGTGCTTGAAGAGGATCAGCGTGGGGATCGACATGACCTGGAACTGGGCGGCCGTCTGCGGATTCTCGTCCACGTTCAGCTTCACCACATCCAGGTTCGCCCGCTCCTCGTTGAGCTCCTCGAGATGGGGGGCGATCACACGGCATGGACCACACCAGGGGGCCCAGAAGTCCACGAGCACGGGGTTCTCGGATTCGAGTACCTCGGCCTGGAAGTTGTTGTCGGTGACTTCCTTCATAGAGCCAGCCACAGTGGGTCTCCTTGGTGTCGTCGTTCTCTCTGCAACTACTTTACCGACCGCCCCCGCCGCCTCAGATCGGGCACCTTCCAGGCGGCCTCGATCGCGATGCGCGCGTTCATCTTCGATTCCCCGCGCAGCCGCTCCGTGAACACGATCGGGATCTCCTCGACGCGGAACTCGGCCTTGATGGCGCGGTAGGTCGTCTCGATCTGGAAGCCGTAGCCATCGGCCTGGATGCGCTCGAGATGGATCTCCTCGAGCACGCGGCGGTGAAAGCACTTGAAGCCGCCGGTGAGGTCGCGGATGTCGACGCCGAGTACCGTCCGCGCGTACAGCGACCCCCCGCGCGAGAGCATCCGCCGGAACAGCCCCCACTCGCGCACGCCGCCGCCCTCCACGTAGCGCGACCCGAGCACGAGGTCGGCGCTCTGCGACGCGGCGAGCAGCCGCGGCACGTCGGCCGGGTCGTGTGAGAAGTCGGCGTCCATCTCGAGCACGAGGTCCGCGCCGCCGGCGAGCGCGTGGTGGAAGCCGGCGAGGTAGGCCCGGCCGAGGCCGTCCTTCTCGGCACGGTGGAGCACCTCGACGTCGGGGTTCGCGGCTGCGACCGCGTCGGCGAGCTCGCCCGTGCCGTCGGGCGAGGAGTCGTCGACCACGAGCACGCGTCCGCCAGCCTCCCGCATGTGGGGCAGGACCGCCACGACAAGCGCCTCGATGTTCGGGCGTTCGTTGTAGGTGGGGATGACGAGCCAGGGGCCGGGCACGAAGCGCCGTACCCTACGAGGCCGCCTCCATGACGGACCGCCCCCTCCGAAACGCTGAGATCGCAGTCCACTTCGACGAGCTCGGCGACCTCTATGAGCTCGACGGCGCGATCTCCTACCGCGTGCTCGCCTACCGCGGCGCCGCGAAGGCCATCCGCGAGGCGAACGTGTCGGTGGCCGATCTCGCGGAGCAGGGCCGTGCCGAGGAAATCGCGGGCGTCGGCAAGACGATCGCCGAGAAGCTCGGCGTGCTGCTCGAGACGGGCGAGATCCCGGCCGCCGCGAAGCTGAAGGCGAAGTACCCGCCGGGCCTGGTGGAGGTCACGCGCATCCCCGGCCTCGGCCCCAAGCGGGCGCGGATTCTCTTCGACGAGCTGGGCGTGGATTCGCTCGACGCCCTCAGGACCGCGGCCGAGAACGAGAGCATCCGCGCGCTCAAGGGCTTCGGCGCGAAGGCCGAGGAGAACATCCTCGCGACGCTCGCGGCGGGGGCCAACGGCTCGCCGAAGCCGCGGATGCTGCTCTCGCACGCACTCCGGATTGCCGACGCGCTGGTGGCCGCGATGCGAGAGCACCCGGCCGCCGACCGCGTGGAGCTCGCCGGCAGCGCGCGGCGGTGGACGGAGACCTGCAAGGACCTCGACATCGTCGCGACCGCCAGCGAGCCGCGCGCGCTGGCCGAAGCGTTCGCGGAGCTACCGCTGGTCGCCGAGGCCGGCAAGCCGGGGGACGCGGGGGTGCGGGCGCTCACCCACGACGGGATGGGCGTCGACCTGCGGATCGTGCCGCCGGAGAACTTCGGCAACCTGCTCCAGCACTTCTCCGGCTCGAAGGCCCACAACGAGGCGCTGCGCAGCGATGCGGTCAAGCGGGGCTTCCACGTGTCCGAGTACGGCGTGATCGACGACTCGACCGAGACCACGCATGCCTGCGCGACCGAGGAGGAGGTCTACGAGCACCTCGGGCTCCCATGGATCCCGCCGGAGCTGCGCGAGAACCGCGGCGAGCTCGAGGCGGCGCGCAGGGGCGAGCTGCCGGACCTGATCGAGGTGGCCGACCTCCGCGGCGAGTTGCATTGCCACACCACCGCCTCGGACGGCCGCGGGAGCATCGAGGCGATGGCGACCGCCGCCAAGGAGCGCGGCTACAGCTACATGGCGATCACCGACCATTCGGCTACGCACGGCTTCGGCAACGACGTGACGCCGGAGCAGCTGTGGGAGCAGATCGAGCGCATCCGCGAGCTCAACAAGGGCATGAAGGGCTTCGAGCTGCTCGCCGGCTCCGAGGTGAACATCATGCCCGACGGCTCGCACGACTACGACGACGACCTGCTCGCCGAGCTCGACTGGATCATGGCGAGCGTGCACACCTCGTTCCGGATGAACGAGGACAAGATGACCGCGCGCCTGGTCACCGCGATGGAACACCCGCTGGTGGACGCGATCGGGCACCCCACGGGCCGGCTGATCGAGCGCCGCGCCCCCTACGGCCTCGACTTCGAAAAGGTGGTTGAGGGTGCCGTCGCCACCGGCACCTTCCTCGAGATCAACGCGAATCCCAACCGCCGCGACCTCGACGAGCTGCACGCACGCCAGGCCGTCGAAGCCGGCGCGACGATCGTGATCGACTCCGACGCCCACGGCCCGGACACGCTCGCGAACATCCGCTACGGCGTGGCGACCGCCCGCCGCGCGTGGCTGCAGAAGGCCGACGTGGCGAACACCCGCACGTGGAAGCAGCTCGAGAAGCTGCGCAAGCGCGGGGTCGTCAAGCGGTAGGTGTCGGCCTCCTGTGGGGGCCGGGGGCTCCAAGGACTAACTGCTGGAATCGGCCGCCTGGGTCGGTTCCAGCCGCCGTAGGCCCGCCGTGCGCACCAGCCGCGTGGGTTTGAAGGGCGAGGTCTGCTCGACGTGGAACTGCACGCCGTCGCGCTGCTCGATCGCCTCGACCGCGCGGTACTGCTTGCGCCAGGCGAGAGCCACCGCGATCGCATAGCCACACGCCACCGCCGGCACCTGCGGGATGAGGAAGGCCACGCCCCCGGCCGCGATGGTGATCACGATCAGCGACCACAGGCGGTTGAAGATGATCGCCCCGGGGTCGAGCTCGGGCAGGGAGGTGGCGCCGCGGGCACCGGCGAGCAGGCGCCCGACTCCGCGCATCACCTCGTCGCGCCGGCCGAGCCACAACCCGGCGGCCGCGGCAAGCGCCCACCAGCCGAGGCAGAAGTAGATCAGCGTCGTGTCGTCCTTCGCCTGGGCACCGGCGATCGAGACGAGCCCCAGCACGGTCGCGGCACCGCCGAAGAGCAGTACCGAGGTGCGGAGGAAGAGCGTGTAGCGCAACGCAGTTAGCCGGCCAGCGCGGTGAGCACTTCCGCGAAGCCGGACGTGCCGTCGACCACCAGGTCCGCCTGTTCGTGGATCTCCCGCGGACCCTCCTCCGACCGCACGCCGACGCGGACGATCGACTCGAGCCTGCCCTCCTCGCGGAGAGTCACCAGGGCGGCGAAGCCGTCGAGGTCGGTCACGTCATCGCCACCGAAGAGCGCCGCCCGGACGGGGTGGCGGCTCACCAGCTCGCGGATGGCCTGGCCCTTGTCGATGGGTACCGGCGGGCGGACCTCGAGCACCTTGCGGCCCCAGTGGATCGCGAATCCGGCCACCTCGGCCTCCTGCGCGATTCCCTCGAGCCTGGTGCGGGCGGCGTCCTCGTCGGGCGCGCCGCGCCAGTGGAAGGCCACGATCGGGCCCTTGTCCTCGAGCCGGATGCGCAGCAGCCGCAGCTCGCGAACGTCGTACTGCGCGGCGAAGTCGTGCACGCGGCCGGTCCAGGTGGAGAAGGCAGGCACGATCGCCGCGCGTGTGGCGGAGGGCTCGAGCAGCTCTGCGCCGTGCGATCCGGCATAGGCGATGCTGCCCACGGCCACCATCCGCCGCGCCTCGGCCACGCTGCGGCCGGAGATGCACGCCACGCATCCGTAGCGGCGCCCGAGCCTGCCGAGCAGGCGCGAGGTGTCCTCCGGCACGGCGGCGTTCTCGGCGCGCTCGACGATCGGGGCGAGGGTGCCGTCGACGTCGCAGAAGACCGCCGCTTGCTGCGGCGCGTCCGTGAGCGGGCGGAGGGTCTCCGCCAGCGCTTCTGCGGGGGGTGCTGGCACGCGCCGTAGTATGCCCGCCAATGTCCGGCCGGCTCGTACGTCTTGCCGTGATCGGAACCGCCGCGGGCGCTTTCAGCGGTCTGTTCGGGGTCGGCGGGGGGACGATCATCGTTCCGCTGCTGATCCTGTGGTTCGGCTTCGGCGAGCGCGAGGCCACCGGCACCTCGCTTGCCGCGATCGCGCTGATCGCCGTGCTCGGGGCCGCCCTCCACGGCTTCGGCTACGCAAACGTGCACCCCGAGGACGGCCTGCTGGTGGGAATCCCGGCCATTGCCGGGGTGGTGGCGGGCACGGCGCTCCAGCAGCGCGTGCCCGAGCGCACGGTGGCAATCTGCTTCGCGGTCCTACTCGTGGCGTCGGCGGCGCTGCTCATCTTCTGATGGACGTGCTCGGCCTCGTCGCGATCGGGTTCGCCGCGGGCCTCGCGAGCGGGATGGTGGGCATCGGCGGCGGCGTGATCTTCGTGCCGGGCCTTGTGATCTTCGCCGACCTCGGGCAGGTGGACGCCCAGGCTACGTCGCTGTTCGCGGTGATCGCGGTGGTGCTCGTGGGCGCGTGGCGCCAGCACGGCTACGGGAACGTCCGCCTGCGTGACGCGATGGTGGTCGGCGCGCTATCGCCGCTCGGCGTGGTCGTGGGGGTGGTGCTCGCCAACGAGGTGCCCGAGCGCGCGCTCGAGGTCTCGTTCGCGCTCGTGCAGGTCTACTTCGCCTACCGGCTGGTCCGAAGGAAGCCGGAGGCCGTAGAACCGGTGTGATCCTCCAAGGAAGAACTGCTCTCGTGACCGGCGCCAGCCGCGGCATCGGCGCCTCGATCGCCCAGGCGCTTGCGGCCAAGGGCGTCGACGTGCTCGCCGGCG